>JAYWDL010000411.1:0-3583 GCA_043779865.1 Polaromonas sp. | reverse complement strand
GTCTCTGGCATTTTGTCATTTTGTGCATCGCATGGTGTGTGTGGGGCAGCCGAGTCAACCACAGGCTGGGTTCGCGGCAGTCACGGTTTTGAGTTTGCCGTTTGCTCTGAAGTCAATGAGTACGCCCAGCATTCCTGCGTGGACATCACCTGACTTGCAATCCGATTGCAAGCACATGAGATATGACCGCAACCATGGTTCCCTGCCCGTGGCAGCCGTTTTAGCAACTGCATAGGTATCGCGACACCCATGGCCACCCAATTCCAATACACCACGCTGGCGCACCAAACCGCCGCCGTGCAGGCGATTGCCGATGTGTTTGCCGATGTTCGTTTCGTCGCCCCCGGCAACGTGCAAAGCAACCCCACGCTGGTGCCATCAGAGGCCGCCCCAGTTTTGCGCGCCAACATTGCCGACATCCGCGCGCGCGGCCACGTGCACGCGGGGGACGTGCAGGTGGCGGCCACGGCAACCCCGGCGCTGAGTTTGGACGTGCTGATGGAAACCGGCACGGGCAAGACCTTCACCTTCATTGAGACCATGCACCGGCTGTACAAGGACAAAAATTTGTCCAAGTTCATCATCTTGGTGCCCAGTAACGCCATTCGCCAGGGCACGTTGAAAAGTTTGCAGTCCACCACCGAGTTTTTTGCGCGGCAGTACGACGGCCAAAAAATCAACGTCTACAACTATTCAGCGCGCACGGTGCAGGGTTTCATCAACGCGGCGGCGGCGGGGTCGGCGGGCATCTCGGTGCTGGTAGCCACCTACCAATCCTTTGCGGGGGACAGCAAGGTCATCAACCAGCGCGGGGTAGAGGCCAATTTGTTTGGTCATGCCAAGAGCTTTATGGAGGCGCTAGCGGTGATTCGACCAGTGCTGATCATCGATGAGCCGCACCGTTTTGAAGGCAGGCAAACGCAAGAGTACCTGGCGAAGTTCAACCCGCTGATGACGATCCGGTTTGGCGCGACGTTCAAGGGCGACAACGACAGCCAGAAATACAGAAACCTGATTTACACGCTCGATAGCCTGGAGGCTTTTCGCCAGCGGCTGGTCAAGGGCATCACCGTGGACACCGTGGGCGCCGGGGCCGACATGGCGCAAGTGCTGTGCTTCACCTCGTTCAGCGGCACGGCCAAGGTACGCGCGGCGCATGTGACTTACCAAACGATTGCGGGCAAAAACGCCGCGGTGGAGTTGCGGGCCAAGGACAATCTCGGCGAAAAAACAGGCATTGGTTTTCTTGACGGCCATGTAATCGAAAACGTGACCACCAAGGAGGTGCTGTTCACGAACGGCTTTTCGCTGGCGTTGGGCGAACCGGAGTCCTACGGCATGCTGGCCGAACAAATGCAGGCGCTGATCATCGAGCGCAGCATTGCCAATCACTTCGAGCGCGAAGAAGCGCTTCACAAGCGCGGCATCAAGGCGCTAAGCCTGTTCTTCATTGATTCAGTCGCCAAGTATTTGCCTGATGGCGCCAAGCCGACGGTGATACGGATGGCTTTCGAGCGCCACTACCGGGCGCAACTGGCGAACATGCTGGCCAAGCCCGATTTAAACCCCGGCTACCGTGCCTATCTGGAACGCAGTGCGGCCGACATTGGCCGGGTTCATAAGGGTTACTTTGCCCGCTCGCACAGCGAAAAAGGCGAGGAAGAGGCTATCAAACTCATATTGCAGGAAAAGGAAAAGCTGCTGTCTTTCGACACCGACCTGCGGTTTATTTTTTCAATGTGGGCGCTGCAGGAGGGCTGGGACAACCCGAATATCTTCACACTGTGCAAGCTGGCGCCCAGCAATTCCAAAATCACCAAACTGCAGCAAATCGGGCGTGGCCTGCGCCTGGCGGTGAACCAGCAGCTCGAGCGGGTGCAGTCCGATGATGCGGCCTTTGAAGAGGTGAATGAACTGGTGGTGGTGGTGCCTGCCAGCGAGGGCAATTTTGTCGAGGCCATTCAAAACGAGATTGCCGCCCACAGCGTGCAGCGCGTGTCCAAGGTGTTTGACGACGCGGTACTGGCCGAATTTGGCGTGGCGCCGAGCACCCGCGTGGCCAACCGGGTGCTGGATGAGTTGGCAGCGCTGGGCGTGATTTCGCTGGATGACCTGTCAGGCCAGGCTACCCTGCTGCTGGAGCGCACGGCCTATCTGGCCCGGCGCGATGAAATTTTGGCGCGCCTTAAAACCATCAAGGGCATTGAAGACCAGAATGCGGTCAACATGCAGGCTTACCTGGATGCCTATTACGAAGGCTATGGCAAGGTCAAACGAAAGGAAGACAAGGTCAAATCCACACTTCGGGTAAACGCCGGGAACTATCAAAAGTTCAAAGAACTCTGGGAAAACCTCAACCGCGATGCGGTGTTGCGCTATGAGCTGGACGCGGACCAGTTGACCGAAAAAATACTGGCGCGGATTGCCTCTGACTTTCAGGTGAGGCCACTGACGATTAGCGTGACCCGCACCGAATCGGTCGAGAGCCTGCATCAGGCAAAAAGCGCGCAAAGCAGCTACAACATTCTTCCGCAGTCGGTGTACACGCTTTCGGAATTCGTCCGCGAACTGGCGAATTTGACCAAACTGAGCTACCACACGGTGGGAATCATTTTGAGTGGCATGTCGGCCGACAAGTTCGAGCAGATCCGTCACAACGAAAACCGCGCGCTCACCGATTTGCGTGACCTGATGCTGGGTTGCGTTTACGAACTGCTGGTTAACAAGGTGACCTACGAGTTGCGCGAAATTCGGGCCAAGACCTCGCTGACCGACAAGGAAGGCAAGTTGCTGGACAGCCTTGCGGTGTCGCTGTGCGGTGTGGAAACCCATGCAATAAGCAATGCCGGAATTCAGTCCCGATCGCTATATGAAGATGCCTTGATGCCGGTGGACAGCAAAATCGAGCGCGTTACCGTGGATGAGTCCAACCAGACGCGAATCACGGTTTTTGCAAAGCTGCCCAAAATTGACATTCCCACGCCGGCAGGCAAATACAACCCGGACTTTGGTTATGCCATCACGCAGGACGGTACGACGCAAGCGCTGTACCTCGTGGTTGAAACCAAGGGTTACGACAACCGCAGCGACATTCCTATAAAGGAAAAGTGGAAGATTGACAGTGCCAGGCAGTTTTTCAAGGCACTGCAAGCGCTGCCGGAACTAAAGGAAAAAGGCGTGCAAATCCACTACGAGACCAAAATCAACAATGAGTCATTGGCGCAGTTGATTTCGAGCATGAAATAGGCCACTAGCGCATATTCCACCTGCTTAGCCAGCTATCAAAATAATAGTTAACCGATTTATGAACCCTCTTGCATCCTCCCCCGGCCTCGTCGTCAACATCGCCACGCCAGCCCTCAAACTCAGCGACTTCAAGCTGATCGCCTTCGACATGGACTCGACCCTCATCAACATCGAGTGCGTCGATGAAATCGCCGATGCCGTGGGCCGCAAGGCGGAAGTTTCTGCCATCACCGAAGCGGCCATGCGCGGGGAAATCACCGACTTCAAAGACAGCCTGCGCCGCCGCGTCGGTCTGCTCAAGGGCGTGAGCGTTGAAGACATGGAAAAGGTGTACCGC
>JAYWDL010000410.1:0-3598 GCA_043779865.1 Polaromonas sp. | reverse complement strand
CTGGCCCTGCAACCTGGAATCGGCCGGCCCGCGCAGGACATGGAGCCGGAGTACCGGGAATGGCTAATCGACTTTGGCCAAAGCGGCTATGTGGCGCTGTACCGCTTTGAGGGGCAAGCCGCCGTGATCGTGGCCGTGCGGCACCAGAAAGAGCTGTACTATTAAATTGATAGCTGCTTGAGCATGTTTAATAGGGGCTTGAGGCCTATTTGGCTTATAAAAATCAGAGGATGCCTCGTTCAATTATCGGAAATTATCTCGAATGTGATAAATTATCAAAAACAAGATAACTAAAGATAATTCATGCTCTATTACCCTCGCACCGCCCTCGCCGGCGAGTTGGCCGATGCCTTGCAAGGCAAAGCGACTTTCAGCGATGCGCCCAACGGCCTGTTTCTGGCTGCGCCCCGGCGCACCGGGAAGTCCACGTTTTTACAGACAGACCTGATGCCTGAGCTGGAGAAGCGGGGCACCGTGGTGGTCTATGTGGACTTGTGGTCAGACCAAAAACGTGACCCCGGCAGCCTGATTGCCGAGGTTGTGGGCCGTGCGCTGCTCAAGCACCTCGGGCCGGTTGCCAAAGCGGCCAAAGCAGGGGGACTGGACAGCATCAGCGTGGGCGGCCTCAAAATTGACACGTCCAAAATCGGAAAAATAGACGGCGCCACATTGGCCGATGCCTTGCGCACCCTGTTCGAGGCCGCCAAAGCGCCCGTTGCCCTGATCATTGACGAAGCCCAACACGCCCTCACCAGCGAAGCGGGCGAAAACGCCATGGCCGCGCTGAAGTCTGCCCGCGACCAGCTCAACCGCCCCGGCTTGGTGAACTTGATGCTGGTCATGTCGGGTTCTGACCGGGACAAGCTGCTGCGCCTCGTCAACACCAATGCCGCGCCGTTTTACGGCTCACACATCCAGCGCATGCCCGAGCTGGGGCCGGACTTTATTGCCCACATCGCGCAGCTCATCACCCAACAACGCCCGGATTTACAGCCCGTAGATCAGGCCAGGCTGCAAGAGGCTTTTGTGTTGTTTGGCCAGCGCCCCCAGTTTTTCATTGATGCCTTGGGCCAGGTGCTCAGCCCGCTGGCAAATACCAGCGGTCGGTTTGAAGAGGCCATGCTCCTCAAGGCCCGCCAACGCCAGCAAGACGACGAGGCTCAGATGGAAAGCGACTACCTCGCCCTCAAGCCGCTGGAGCAAGCGGTGCTGTGGCGCCTGATTGAGTTGGGTGCCCGCTTTCGACCCTACGACGCCGATGCCCTGCAGTTTTACAACGCCAAGACCGGCGAAAAAGTCACGCCCCCGAAGGTTCAGAACGCACTGGAAGGCTTGCGCAGCCATCAGTCCAGCCTGGTCTGGAAGTCCGCCCGCAGCGAATACGCGGTGGAAGACGCCGCCATGCCGCGCTGGTTTGCCCAGCGCTTGGCTGCGGGCACCTGGCCCCCGGTCGGGCCGCAACTGGATTGGATTGAAGAATGAAAAAGACTTTAGAGAGCGCATGCACTATTGAATTAATAGCTGCTTGCGCAGATGAGGTATGCGCTAGAGGCCGATTCAATATAAATTTTTGGGTGGGTGAGATGTTTGTGGGTGTCGTGGCGTGAGTAGTCATTCAAATCATCCTTCTGGCTGGGTGCATGCAACGCTTGACGATGTGTTCTTGGCCGTTGTGGGCGGCGGAACACCTTCGCGCCGCGTGCCTGCCTACTTTGTTGGATCAATTCCTTGGTTCACTGTCAAAGATATGAAGGCTCAGAAACCCAGCGATGCGGAGGAACATATTTCTGAGGTTGCTATCGCGGACAGCGCAACGAATTTGATCCCTGCAAACACCCTGATCGTTGCGACCCGTATTGCCCTTGGCCGAGCCATCCGGCCCACAGTTGCATGCGCCATCAATCAGGACTTGAAGGCGCTGGTCTTGGGTGACGGTATTAATGCAGACTTTTTGCTTCACTGGGTTGGTGCAAACGAGCGGGTAATTCAAGACCTTGGTTCGGGCACCACGGTGAGCGGCATTCGATTGGAAGCGCTGCATGGATTGCCACTAAAGGTGCCACCCGCAGCCGAACAAACCCGCATCGTCGAAAAGCTCGAAGAACTGCTGTCCGGCCTCGACGCGGGTGTGGCCGAACTCAAGGCGGCGCAGAAAAAGCTGGCGCAATACCGCCAGTCGCTGCTCAAAGCGGCGGTTGAGGGCGCACTGACGGCCGAGTGGCGCAAGGGCCAGGCCGCCACGCCCGCCGAATCAGGTGCGGCGCTGCTGGCCCGCATCCTGACCGAGCGCCGCAGCCGCTGGGAAACCCGCCAGCGCGCCAAGTTCCAGGCTCAGGGCAAACCCCCGCCCAAGGACTGGCAAGCCAAATACCCCGAGCCAGTCGCGCCGGATACCACCGGCCTGCCCACGTTGCCACAGGGGTGGGTGTGGGCGAGTTTGGACCAATTGGCGGAGTTCATCACGAGCGGGTCGCGTGGCTGGGCAGACTATTACGCTGAGCAGGGTGCCACCTTCATTCGGTCGCAGAACATCAACAAAGACAGGCTTGATCTTTCCGATATCGCGTTTGTCAATCCGCCACCGAGCAGCGAGGGGGCTCGCACGCTGGTCAAAATGGACGATTTGTTGCTCACGATCACCGGGGCCAATGTGGGCAAGGCGGCGCGGGTAGATGTTGAACTTCAAGAGACATATGTTAGTCAGCACGTTGCATTGATTCGATTGGTGGACGCAGCACTTGGCAGCTACCTTCATTTGTTCTTGACTGCAGGCGCGGGTGGTCGGGGGCAACTGAACAAGGAAGCCTATGGCGCTGGAAAGCCCGGACTTAATCTTCAGCAAGTGGGCTCTGTGAGGATTCCGTTGCCGGGAAAACAGGAGGTTATCGTCTTGATGCAAGCTATATCGGCTCAGTTCAATGCAGTACAAGCACAAGAAGCTGCAATCGCACACGGCCTCAAGCAATCCGCAGCCCAGCGCAAAAACATCCTGCAAGCCGCCTTCTCCGGCCAGCTCGTGCCGCAAGACCCCGCCGACGAACCGGCCAGCGCGCTGCTGGTGCGCATTCGTGCCGAACGGGCGACGCGGGAGGCGGGTGCCGGTCGTGGCCGTGGCAAGAAAAAAGGATCAACATGACGCAAGCTAAAAAGTCTGCATCAGTTGTAACCCCGGCAGTGAATCTGCCGGACACATCCTCCCTGCTCACTGAACTGCGGCAGGTGATTGCAGACGCCCGCCAATCCGCCGCCGTGGCAGTCAATGCCAGCCTGACGCTGATGTACTGGCGCATTGGTCAGCGAGTACGCAGCGAGGTGCTTCAAGGCGAACGCGCAGGCTATGGCGAGCAGATTGTCGCGACGCTGTCGAGACAATTGAGCGTTGAGTTTGGGCGCAGTTTCAGTGAAAAAAATATGCGCCACATGGTGCGTTTTGCGCAAGCGTTTGCTGATGAGTCAATTGTCTCGACGCTGTCTAGACAATTGGCCTGGAGCCATTTTCTGGAGCTGATCTATCTCAAAGACCCGCTGGCCCGCGACTTTTACGCCGAAATGTGCCGCATCGAGCGCTGGAGCGTTCGCACCTTGCGCGAACGCATCG
>JAYWDL010000409.1:0-3604 GCA_043779865.1 Polaromonas sp. | reverse complement strand
CTGTGGCGCGCAGAAAGAACCTTTTTGCCCACGCTGGAGGCTGACCGCGCAGCCGCCCTGATGGCACGGTGGGAACACGCCGTGCGGCAGACGGTGCTTGAGTAGCGAGGGGCGGCAGTTTAACCCGACCCTGGACGACAATCCGCTGCCGGGCGGATGTTTTCAAAATCGCCCAATTTTTAGCGAGCAACAACGGCCATGAGCACTTCAAACGGAAATAGCAGCAATGAACATATCGCCTTCATCGGCGGCGGCAACATGGCCAGCGCCGTCATTGGCGGCCTGCTCAAACGCGGCCTGCCGGCCAGCCAGATTCAGGTCGTCGAGCCTTTTGCCGAGCAACGGGCCAGGCTTGAAAAGCAGTTTCAGGTCGCTGTCTACCCGTCCGCTGGCGCCTCGCTGGAAAGCGCCGGTCTGGTCGTCTGGGCCGTCAAGCCGCAGACTTTCAGGGAAGCTGCGGAACAGAGCCGCGCGCATACCCATAAAGCGCTGCACCTGAGCGTGGCCGCCGGCATCCGCTCAGACACGATTGCCGGCTGGCTGGGCACCGAACGCGTGGTGCGCGCCATGCCCAATACGCCGGCACTGATCGGCAAGGGAATAACCGCCCTCTTCGCCCGTACCGCCGCAAGTGCTGCTGACCGGCTGGTCGTGGAGCGCGTGGTGCAGACCATGGGCGAGTATTTATGGCTGGCCCAGGAAGAGCAGCTCGATGCCGTGACCGCCCTGTCCGGCTCAGGCCCGGCCTATGTTTTTTACTTTATCGAGGCCATGATTCAGGCCGGCACCGAGATGGGTCTGAGCCGTGAACAGGCCCATCAACTGGCAGTCGGAACCTTTGTCGGCGCTTCGGCGCTTGCTCAAGACGCCACAGAGCCTCCCGAAGTGCTGCGCGCCCGCGTGACCTCCAAAGGCGGCACGACCTACGCGGCGCTCACGTCCATGGAGCAGGACGGCATCAAGGCGCAGTTCATGCGCGCGATCCATGCTGCCCGCAAGCGCGCCAGCGAGTTGGGCGATGAGTTTGGGTTCCACTGAACATTTTCATCATAAAAACAGGGTTTTGCGCAGTTATTGCGAGCATCAGGCGCTATGTTTTTCATAGTATTTTTACTATTTTTGAACCCGCACTGAAACTTTAAAAAAAATTTCACCTGGCCTTAAAAATCCAGTCAACCAACCTGCTTGCCCCTACGTTAAAAATGCACGAACGTGCGGCTTGTCACCTACCTCACAGGTGGACGACCCGGCAGTACGAACGTAAGTACTTTTAAACCTCCGGAGTTCCCCATGAAAAAATTTCTGTCCATCCTCGCCAGCGCCGCTGTTCTCGCCATGCCTTTGGCCGTGATCTCCACGCCAGTTGCTGCCCAGACCAGCGCCGCTGCACCTGCAACCGCACCTGCCGCTGCACCAATGGCAGCACCTGCTGCAAAAGCAATGCCTGCCAAGCACAAAGCAAAACACAAGGTCAAGCACAAAGTAAAAGCCAAAATGGCTCATAAAGCTGCTTGATCCGCACAAGAACACTTCACTGGCAGGTTCCGGCCAGCCAGCTGGAGTTTCCTAAAAGCCCGCAATTCGCGGGCTTTTTTATGGGCGGAGCAATTCAAAAAGTCAAGCCAGCTGCCCGCGCCAAGCCTGCTCAACGCGCCAGATAAGACAGGGCAACGCCGGCAAACACCGTGAAGCCTAGCCAGTGATTCAGACGAAAGGCCTTGAAGCAATCGTCGCGCTGGCGTTTGCGGATCAGCCAGCCATGCCACAGCGCCTGCAGCAAGGCGAGCCCAATTGCTATCAAATAAATAGCTGACTGCGCCCGGTCTATAAGCGCCACAACCCAAATTGACAGGAAAATCAGGTAACTGAGCATGACGCCGGCCACATCGAAGCGTCCGAGCGTGATGGCGGAGGTTTTCATGCCGATTTTCAGGTCATCGTCCCGATCGACCATGGCGTATTCGGTGTCGTAGGCAATCACCCAGAACAGGTTGCCGAGCAACAAGACCCAGGCCAGCAGCGACACGCGCGACTGAACGGCGGCAAAAGCCATCGGAATGCCAAAGCTGAAAGCCACGCCCAGCACCGCCTGCGGCATCGACACATAACGCTTGGCAAACGGGTAAATCAGCGTGACGGCCAGCGCTGCAAACGACCAGGCAATGGTGGCGGCGTTGGTGGTCAGCACCAGGCCAAACGCCAGCAGCGCCAGCACCGCCCCCAGCCCCAGTGCTTGCTTGATTGACAGCGCGCCGCTGGTCACCGGCCGCTGGGCCGTGCGCTTGACGTGCCGGTCAAACTCCCGGTCGGCAACATCGTTGATGCAGCAGCCCGCGCTTCGCATCAAAAACGTTCCCAGCGTAAACACCGCCAGCAAATGCCAGCCGGGAAAGCCAGCCGAGGCCACCCACAAGGCGGACAAGGTTGGCCACAATAGCAGTAGCCAGCCGGCCGGCCGGTTCCAACGAATCAATTGCAGATAAAGCGAAAGTTTGCTGGGTGTGCCGACTGTCATCTTTGGAAATCAGGAGCAGACGCAGGATTCGTGCGCTTTATTCTTCAAGCAAAGAGCGCAGCATCCAGGCAGTCTGCTCATGCACCGTCATGCGCTGCGTCAGCAGGTCGGCCGTCGGCTCGTCGCTGGCTTTGTCGGCCATGGGAAACAACTCGCGGGCGGTGCGCGCAACCGCTTCATGACCCTGCACCAGGATGCGCACCATTTCCAGCGCCTTGGGCGGCGTGACGGGCACATCCGGCACAGAGGCCAGCTTGCTGAACTGGGCATAAGAGCCCGGCGCAAAATGGCCGAGTGAGCGGATGCGTTCGGCCACCGGGTCCACCGCATTCCACAGCTCGGTGTACTGCGTCATGAACATGGTGTGCAGGGTATTGAACATCGGCCCGGTCACATTCCAGTGAAAGTTATGGGTCGTCAGGTACAGCGTGTAGGTGTCGGCCAGCAGGCGGCTGAGCCCCTGGGCGATCGCGGCACGGTCTTTTTCGCTGATGCCGATATTGATGGTCGGAGCGGCTTGAACCGCCGCTTGAGCAATGGTTTTAACAGGAGATTTGGCCATGATTTTCCTTTTAAAAGACAACTGGGGATTGAACACTTTACGAAACCAACCTGGGCGCGGCAACAGCCAATGCCTATGCACGCCATAGGCACCGCTAGTACTGGCCGCCATCAGGACAGACGCTTGACGCCGGGCAGTTCACAGGCATAAATGGCATTGCGCAGCGCGGCAATGGCTTCGTAGCGGGTAAAACTGCGACGCCAGGCCAGCACCACGCGGCGGGTCGGCACATGGCCTTCAAACGGCAGGTATTTGATGTATGAGGGCTGGTCTGCGGACGCGTTCTTGCTGGTAGCAGCCAGCGCCTCTTTGGGCACGCCCAGGCGCGGCACCAGCGTGATGCCCATACCGGCGGCCACCATGTGCTTGATGGTCTCCAGCGACGAGCCTTCAAAACTTTTGCTGATGCCCTCGGCGCTGCTGGAAAACCGCGCAAACTCGGGACACACTTCCAGCACATGGTCGCGAAAGCAGTGGCCGGTGCCCAGCAGCAGCATGGTTTCCTTTTTCAGCTCTTCGGTCGTCAC
>JAYWDL010000408.1:0-10154 GCA_043779865.1 Polaromonas sp. | reverse complement strand
GCCGTTCGCCCTGAGTCTGTCAAAGGGGCTCGTCGCGTAAACAAAGCTTCGACACGCTAACTTGGACGGGTTTGGGTGCCTAACTGAACAGCATTGGGAATGAGCCTGAGGCGGTAGTTTGAGGTGAATTGGAGAGTGGGTTCATCATCCCCAGGATGGTGATCAATATGAATTAATCCAAGCTTTGCACGATTGAGCAAATCGAGAAATTTCTTATTGCCAGTGCCGATGTCGCGTTTACGTCCCATGGATGGCGGGCTCGACTGCCTGCCTGCGTTTGAGCCAGCGCCGCTGCACCTTCGGTCTGGTCTTGATCCTGCCCCGGTGGATGATTTCCAGATCTGGATTGGCCAGGTCCACATCCTTGCCTCGAAAGCCCAGGTCCACCACCACCTGCCTGGGGTTGACGTCGAGGTCTTGCAGCAAGATGGTGCTTTGCTCCATTTGAGCCGACAAAATGTGTCCGTCGTAGGGGTTGCCGGTGAAACTTCGGGCACCCACCAGCAGGCCTTGCTTGTGGGTGACGGCCACACTGACTTTGACGCCGAACTCGTAGGGCTGCGGGCCTTGCCTTTGCCGATGCACTCAACCTCTGGCGCGTGCAGCGCGTAGAGTTTGCTCTTATCCTGGCGCTGTTGGGTGCGAACGCGCTCGGCGCGTTCCAGCCAGGTGTTCAGTGAGCTCAGCGCCAGGGCGTTGTCGGCCT
The DNA here is from genome assembly GCA_043779865.1 of Polaromonas sp. GTDB lineage: Bacteria > Pseudomonadota > Gammaproteobacteria > Burkholderiales > Burkholderiaceae_C > Polaromonas. The sequence continues at coordinate 9,448 of JAYWDL010000408.1, read as the reverse complement.
TGCCCGGCATCTCCGGCAGCTTGCGTTTGGTCTCACGAATGAGAACCGCCAAGAATCGTGCGCTGGCGTTTGACCACGCGCCTGAGGCGCTTGAACTGTTTGGCATGGGCGTAATCGCCCGCCTGACGTTGCAAGGTCTTGCCTTCGGCCGCAAAGGTTTGTTTGAGCACGATGGCGCAACGCTTGGCAGCCGCCACCACTTTGCGCCGGGCAATCTCTAACAGGCGGCTGTCCACTGGATGGGTGAAAAGCCTTTTCCTGCACCGTGGTGTCAACAATGACGCGCTTGAATTCGCTCTTCTTGATGGCGCCGACATCCACTGCGGTGTGGATGGTGGCACTGAGCAACTCTTCCAGGCCGGCCTCGCCAAGCAGGGTGCGAAAGCGTCCGATTTGGCTGGCGTCACACGGCGGGCGGGGGTCAAAGTACTCAAAACTGGCAAAGTGTTGCCAGTAGACGTTCTGCGCAAAGCGCTGCATCAGTTCTTCATCGCTGAGGTCAAAGCTGTTCTTGAGCAGGGTCAATGCGATCATGAGCCGCATGCACGAGCGGGGTCTGCCTGCATTGCTGGGTTTACCGCCGCTGACGCTGACAACGGGGCCGGCCAGGTCTGGCGCTTCTTCGCTTTGTTGGAGCGGGCGCTCTTTGTGCGCAAACTGCGGCGCTACGCCAGCTTGCATTCCTTCCCCAGGCAGACGGGACGCCAACACCGCCAGTGGATGGCTGTTGTCGATCATTTGATCGAGGCGACTGCGAAAGAAGTCATCGGTCATTGGCTGGCCCTTCAAAACACACACGAAAACTCTCAGTTTCTGAATCAGTATTTTGTGGTTTCCGGGAGTTTCACGCTACGGAATTTACCCGACTGCCTGGCAGCATCGATCTTTTCAACCACCTGCATGGTAGTGCCAATAGTGCCGCGTGGTTCGATAGCCCCAGACCTCAACCAAGTCCACTTGTTTACCAACCGCCGTGGCAACCGCATGAAAGTGCTGATCACTGAATGCTCGGCGCATATACTCGGATGCGCGCCTCGCAGGCAACTCCAGCCTCGGGGTCGTACTGACCCAAAGCCACACCCAATAGAGCACTTCCAACGAACGCATTGGCATTGATTGCGATCGCTCCACGGCAGTTTTCAGGCAAGGTGAGCGCCATGACACGGCAAGTCGTCAACTGCTGCTCCAGAACGGGGGTCCACTCGGTCAATGCCAAGCCAAGGCACTTCAGGCACGCCTCAAAGCGTGTCCATGCCTGAGCGAAGGCGGCGGGGCGTTGCGCGGGTGATGTGCTCTGCAGTAAAACAGTCACCGTCGGACCAAGATAGTCCAGCGCCACACGCGCCCAGTCGAGCATCGCCTCAGCGCCCTGGTCGACGTGCATCAAATCAACGCCAATGGCAGCGCCCCTGCCAATGGCCGCCACACTCACGCCGGGCGTATGGCTCACCGACACGTGCAGGCGCGCAAGGGGCGAATCCACCCAAATCGCCTGCCCCGGGCCCGAGACCAGCGTGATTGACGCGGCCGGTTGATCAAGGACCACTGCGAGCGTCTCGCGCAGGGCAGTGCGAATGAGGTCCCTTGCAAGCAAGCGGTTTGTCGTGGCAGGGGTAGGGACGCTGATGACCGTTAAGGCCTGGCCGGAGCGAAGCTCATCCACCGCCAGTTGCATGCTCTGTGGCCACGCATAAACGGGCACAAGCTTTTGCATAGCTGGCATTTCAGTTGCGCGCAGGCGCCGCTGGACAACCCTTCCAACTGGATGCGGCGGGGATAAACTCCCCTTTCATGACCAGCGTCAGGGCACCGAGTTTGGCGTTGTCGGCCACTACCGCGCTGTAGAGCACCGCACTGCGCGGCCCCAAGTAGACGCGCTGCCCGATGGTGACGTGGTCGATCTTCATCACGCGGTCTTCAAACAGATGGGTTTGGGGACAGGCCAGTGCGTTCAGCTCGCTGTAGTCGCCAATGGTGACACAGTCAAACTCGGTGATGTCGGTGGTGTCAAGGTACACGCCTTTGCCGATGCGACAGCCCAAAAAGTTCAAGGCCACGGGCAGCAAGGGGGTACCGCGCATGTAGCGCAGGAAATTGGGCACCGCAATACCTTCATACAAATTGGTTACGCCCTCAGACAACCAGACAAACGGGGTCCACATGGGTACGCTGCATTTGCGGTAGCGCCCCATCATCGACCACTTGATGATGGCAATGAAAAAGAAGGTGCCAACGCCATAAAAAAGTCCAGCGACCGTCAGATAAAAACTGACAGCGCTCCACCGGCCAGCTCCAGCCAGGGGCATGATATTCAAGACCACGGTGTAACCGACAGAAGTCACAATCGCGTGCGGCGCCACGATTCGAAAAGCTTCTATCAATCCGCGCGCCAGGCGGCGAAACGGCGAAGGCCGGTAGGTCAGATTTTCGGGGAAGCCGCTGGTCTGCTCGCGGGCGGGCAGGTTGATCGGCGGTGAGCCGAGCCACGTGTCGCCATCTTTCATCTGGTCGTTGGCGGGCGCACTGGAGTGCACGCCAATAAGCACGTTTTCCGGCAGCGTTGTGCCGTCGGGAATGTAGGACCCGTTGCCAACAAAGCTGCGCCGGGAAATCACGGTCGGCTGCATGGACATCCAGCCTCCATCGATGTCATCGTCGCCCAGCATGACCGCATCAGCGATGAAGGTTTCGTCCCCCAGGGTGAGCATGTCGGGCACCAGCCCGAGTGCGGAAGAAATCTCGGCATCGCGCCCTACCTTGGCCCCCAGCAATCGATACCAGAACGGGGCGTACACCGTGGCATAGACGCCGTGCAAGACCGCAAGGCTGGATTCCTGGATCTGGTTGACCAGCCATTTCGCGCAATACAGATTGCTGTGCACGGGCCAGCTGCCGGGCTTGAGACGTGGCAAAACGGTCCAGCGGATACCGGCCGAAAGCAGCGCGGTGCAGATAATCAGAACACCGGTGGCGGGGAAGGCGAGTACAAAATATTTGACCAGCTGGAAAGACAGCCCGGTATTGTTCAGCGCAGGAAAGCGTTCAACATCGTCGATCCAGTCGATCAGGATAAAGCTGGGAAACACTGGCAGAAAAAACAGCGTTGTGATTAGTAATGCGCCGAACACAAAATAGCCGCCTTCGACCACCCTGCGCAAGCGTGAAACGACTGGCCGCTTGGGTCTGGCCGTGTGGTCGAAAACACCTACATCGCGTGCCGGCGAGCCTTTCCAGATGCGTCCTGCGGGCAGCGCCTCACCGTCGCTCAGTGCGGATTGACCTTCAAGGTGGCCATAGGCGCCGACACGCGTGTTGCCTTCCAGCACGGCATACGAACCGACAAAAGCTTCAAGCTCCAGCGTGATAGGCCCAATGTGCAGTTCGCCATGTTCAACCCGGGCATTTTCAAAATTGGCAGCGTTGCCGATGCTGGCGCCGTCGGCTATGCTGAGCAAGTCCGGCACGCGCAGGGTCATCGATCCGATGATGACGTCCCGCCCAACTTTGGCACCCAACGCACGCAGCCACCAGGCGTACATCGATGATCCACTGAGCAGGTAGGCGGGCGCCGCTTCGATCAGCCGGTCCGCCAGCCACCAACGGTAATAGGTCATCCCCCAGAGCGGATAACGCCCAGCCTTGAGGCGACCCACAATCAGCCACTTGCCCGCAATGGCCACCGAAAACTGCAGCAGGGTTGATAGCAAAAAGGCACCGACCGAAGCGGCGATGGCCAGCGCGATCGAGTCCCCCGGATCACCCGTAAAGAAATGGTAAGTGAAAAAAGGTGCCATCCATTGCGCCATGTGTATCGCTACCAAGCCGGGCATCACGGCCGCCTGTGCGGAGCCACAAGTCCAGCGCTTGAGCCGGGCCGGCGGCACCCATGTGGTGTCCACACCCATGGCAGTCTCATGGGCCTGGCCCAGCACCTCGGCGATGCGTGCGACGCTGCGGTTCTGGTAAATATCGCGCACCGTGATGTGCGCGAAGCGCGGGTCGGCGCGCAAGGCCGAAGCCAGTCGCGCAGCGAACAGTGAATGGCCGCCCAGATCCGAGAAAAAATCGGCACTGCGGATAATTGGCTGGCCGGGAAACAGCTTTCCCAGCGCCGCAAACAAAGCTTCTTCGGCAGGCGTTTGCGGCGTGTCAGATCCGGTTGCGCCGCTTTTGGTGACAGCCAGCGGACGCGCCTTGAGGGTATTGCGGTCAATCTTGCCAGACGTCAGGCGTGGCATCTCGGCAAGCGGCTCGAAGTAACCCGGTACCATGTATGAGGGTAATGTTTCTGCAAGCGCCGCACGCAGTTCAGTACTGGAGCGCGTGTCGCCGCCCTCAAAAACGAGGAAGGCAATCAGCTGGTCGATGCCTTCTTCCTGGCGCAGCACAACGGCGACGGTGCCGACACCGGGCTGATGGGCCAGCGCAGCCTCGATCTCGCCCAATTCCACCCGAAAACCCCGGATCTTCACCTGGTCATCGGTGCGGCCCAGGCATTGCACGCGGCCATCGGAATCGATGCGGGCCAAGTCTCCGGTACGGTACAGGCGGTCGTCATGGGCGTGGCTGCGCCATGGATTGGCCAGAAATTTCTCGGCCGTCAAATCAGGTCGGCCCAAATAACCGGCAGCCACGCCGGGGCCGGTAATGCACAACTCGCCGACTTCGCCGCGTGGCATCAGGACCAGCCCGTTTTCAACGGCCGGGTTGATCACCAGCAGGCCGTAGTTGGGAAGTGGCCGCCCGATGGTCACAGGCTCGTTGGCCTGCAACTCTGCCAGGCTGGCCGACACGGTGGCTTCGGTTGGTCCATAGGTATTGAAGACCTGACGGCCGGGCTTGGCCCAGCGCGCCACCAGAGACTGCGGACACATCTCGCCGCCCAGATTGATCAGACGCAGGCTCGGCACATCCTGGTTGAACAAGGCCAGCAGCGTGGGCACCGCGTGCAGCACGGTGAGCTTGTTTTCAATCAAGGCCAGCGGCAGGGCTTCCGGGTCGGAAGCCACCTCTTTGGGCGCAATCCAGAGCGTGGCACCGGCGAGGTAACTGATCCAGATTTCCTCAAACGACATGTCGAAGGCTACCGAAAACCCCTGGTACACGCGATCTGTCTCACGAACACGCAGCATGGCGTTTTCGCTGCGCAAAAAGTGGCAAATGCTGCCCTGGTTGATCTCAATGCCCTTGGGCTTGCCGGTGGAGCCCGAGGTATAAATCACATAAGCGGGGTGCGAGGGCAACAAACCCTCCCGGCGAACCAGCTCAGACGTCGGCACCAGCAAAGATTCTCCAGTCCAGACGCTGGCACTGATTTCTGCCAGACGTGGTGCGAATTCTTCGCAACTGACCACACCGACCGCGCGGGCATCGTCCAGACACACGGCAATACGCTCGACCGGGGTATCCGCATCAAACGGCAACCACGCGGCACCCGCCTTGGTAATCCCGGCTTGCATCACCAGCAGACCCATACCGCGCGGCAGCCACAGACCCACGATGTGACCAGGGCGCACGCCGGCCTCAATCAGGCTGGAGGCCACCTGGTCCGCCTGTGCATTCAGATCCTGGTATGTGAGTTGCCGATCCGCAAACATCAGCGCAACATGGTGCGGAATGCGGGCGGCCGTCGCTTCAAGAATATCGGCGAGCACCTCGACGCGAATCAACTCCGACTGGATGAGCCCCGACAAAATATCCGGATGGATAGCACTGTTAACGGGAGAACTGTCGGGTAAGGGCGATGCGCAAGGGAGATCGGCTACAGGAATTGGAGTCATGAAGAATCGGTTGCCGAAAAATGAAAGTAATAGCCAGGCTATCCATCGATTATCCATTGAAAATGGCCCTGTAGCTCACACGACCGACGCAAGTAGCTATCAAAACACTAGCAACAACCGCCCGCCAGATAGACCAATGCGAGTCGCTCGTGAGCCTTCGCCATGAGTCTCACGCTTCGACGGTGTAGCCTTCTTCAGCGATGGCTTTGGCCAGCTACTCACGGGGCTGTTCGGGCACCACGTCAACCTTGTTGATACTGCGGGCCGATGCCGAGCGCTGGCGTGAACTGTCAGCTTCGACCGCGTTCTCAGGAGGTACCCGTCAAGGTGTGTTCGCCAGGGTTTACTTTTGGGATGCAGTTGCTATGAGACACCTCCCCAAGACCAACGATTTAAGCAAGCTCACCTGTCAGGCAGGCCGCGAAGCAGCCGCACATCGGTTTCCAAAGATTCCGATTCCCCGATGATGATCTTCGAAAAATCAGGATGAAGCGGGTTGATGAGGAAATTTCGTTCTGCGGGAACCACCGCGCTAGGAACCGACAAAATGCAGGTCTCGCGCTTTTTCAGCCAGTCATTGCCTATCGCCTGCAGATCATCTCGCGCCGATAGCGCGCGCCAGTTGTCACCCAACTCAGAGCATCCAAGTTCGCGCAAGCTGACATGGTGGGATACGAGCGCAGGAATCAGCATGTATTGCGCTCGCAATGGATCGTCCTGAACCATCATTTCCAGCAGTGCCAAAGATCGGGACTCAGCCGTGTAAACCACAGGCAAGCCCTTGCGGTTCCAGCGTCCGCCAAACAGGCGCGCACCTTCTCCAGAAAAAGCGCTATCTGCAAAGCGCGCCGTGACAATACGCCAAATTGTTTTCACCGGCTTTAGGCAAAGACGCCATGCTCAATGCGCCCCAGCGTATCGAGCACGATTTCGGCTCCCAGTTCGGTATCGAGCATCGACAACGGCGTAAATCCGTCCAAACTTGAGTTGTTTGTTTTGATCCAGTTAAAAGCCAAATCCTGGTCCTCGAAAACTTCTTCGGCGCGCTCTGCGATCCGCGCAAAGCGAATCAGCTTAGCTGACTCGTCGGATGAGAATACGCCTTCGCGCTTGCGTCTGGCCATGGTTCTTTCCGGAATGTCCAAGGCTTTCGCGAACTCAGTTTGGGCGATACGGGTCAGGCGAACCATGGAATCGATGGCGGTTGCCGGTAAACCTTTCCTTGCCAAGGGAATCCAATCCCTCGCAGAGCGCGGTTGGCTCGCAAGCAACACCTCGCCGCCGAGCAGAGTGACGGCGGAAATTGAAGGGCGATGAGAGATTGAAGGTGCCATTTTCTCTTTCTAAGTGCCAAATGGCATTAATTATAGTCAAATTCGGCGTTAATATCTTTGTTCACCTCGACCTACGGTGCCGAATACAAGGCCAGGTTTTCAGCTACCAGGGGAAACTGCCAACCGCCAGTTCACACTTACGTAAAGGTTTGAGAGCTTTTTGGACAGGGTCCTGCAGTATTCCTTTGTCCAGACTCAGATTGGCTATAAGGTGCTCGAGCGTGGCGTTCTCTCACCCTCCTTTCAGTGGTTAACATAATATACATCGTGGAAGATTGGGGAAATATTTTTTTGAAAGGTATTCGTCAGCAAAAAATCACCATTGACCCACGGGCCGCTTACTGCGCAGGAAAACCGCAATAGCTTCAACTGAATCCGGCCGGTTGCCGCGCTGGGCGAACTGCAGCGCGGTCAGACCTTGCTGGTTTTTGAGTTTCGGATCGGCACCTTCCTGCAACAGTAATTTGACAGCTGCTGGCGTGCCATACATGGCGGCCATCATCAAGGGCGTGGTGCGATTGGGTGATTCAGCATCAATGTAGGCGCTGTTGTCCAGCAGCAGGCTGATGAGTGCCAACTGGCCGCTACTGGCAGCGTAATGCAAAGGAGTCCAGCCGGTTTTATTGACGTCAGCACCTTTTTTGATCAGCTTTTCCGCCAAATCCTGCTGGCCTTTAAGCACTGCCACCATAAGTGCACTTTCACCGTTGGCGTTGAGCTTGTTGACATCGGTTTTCGGCCAGTCGATCAAGACCTGTGCCGCCTTGAGCGAGGGCTCATTCAAGGCAATGTAAAGGCCATACTGGCCCTTTGGGTCTAATGTATTGGCATCGAAACCCCGCGTCAGAAGCTCCTTTACTTTTCCCGCGTTATCCTGTTTGATGGCGCTGAAAAAGTCATCATAGGAGCCTGCATTTGCCAAGCTGAAGCCGGCAAAAATGACCAATACCATCAAGTTCTTGATGAGACTTATAAAGTATTGGCTCATGCGCCCACTCCCCTGAAAAGCTGCTCAAAATTACGGCTGGTTTCCCCGGCAATAACTTCCAGAGGCTGCTGTTTGATCTGGGCAATCTGCTGCGCCACCAAAGGCACATAAGACGGATTGTTGGTTTTACCGCGGTAAGGCATGGGGGCCAGATAAGGGCTGTCGGTTTCAATCAACATGCGATCAAGCGGCACAAAACGAGCCACCTCCCGAATGTCAGCAGCATTTTTAAAAGTCAGGATGCCTGAAAACGAGATGTAGAACCCGAGGTCGAGTGCTGCACGAGCCACCTCCAGGGTTTCAGTAAAGCAATGGAAAACACCGCGAGCCGGCGCACCTTCTCCTGCGCCCATGCCCTCTTCCTTCAGGATGGCCAACGTGTCAGAAGAAGCGCTACGCGTATGAATAACCAAGGGCTTTGCAGTGTGACGCGCTGCACGAATATGGATGCGGAAGCGTTCACGCTGCCACTCCATGTCAGCCACAGTACGTTCGCCCAGCCGGTAATAGTCCAGACCTGTTTCACCAATACCCACCACTTTGGGCAGGCTTGCGCGCTGCACCAGGTCATCAAAATCGGGTTCCTGAACATCTTCGTTGTCTGGATGTACGCCAACCGTTGCCCAGAAATTGTCATACCGCATGGCAAGTCCGTGGACTGTTTCAAACTCTTCCAGCGTCGTGCAGATACACAGCGCCCGGTCCACCAGCGCCTCCTGCATGGCCTGGCGAATCTGCGGCAGCCGGGCTTGCAGCTCGGGGAAACTCAAGTGGCAATGGGAGTCGGTGAACATTAAAACGTTTTATGAAAGAAAAAGATTGTTTGCGAACTAAGTACGGGCGCAAGGTGCTATCAAAAGCAGAGCATTGAAAAAAACGGATTGGTAGCACCAGCCGGATACCGAAAAAGGCTTAAATGGTTTCCGTAGGCCGGTCGGAGGCCAAGTGGGAACCCAGAATTTCTTCAATCCTGACTTTAAGTACGCGCGATTTTTCGTCGGAAGGAAACCGCACGCCTACGCCCTGGGTGCGATTGCCTGCCGCCCGGGCTGGTGTGACCCAGGCCACTTTACCGGCCACAGGGTAACGTTGAACATCATCAGGAAGCGTCAGCAAGACATAAACGTCATCACCGAGTTTGTACTCGCGGGTGGTGGGAATGAAAATGCCACCCTCTGTAAACAGCGGAATGTAAGCAGCATAGAGTGCAGCCTTGTCCTTGATATGCAGCTGAATAATACTGGGCCGGGGGGCTGCAGCGGCCGGGGAACCGGCGGGAGGTATGGTACTCATGGCGCTAGTTTATCGGTTTGGGCAAGCAGCGATGCATGGCTTTCCAAAACCCG
>JAYWDL010000407.1:0-10177 GCA_043779865.1 Polaromonas sp. | reverse complement strand
ACGCTGATGCGCACCTGGCCCGGCAGGCCGAACGAGGCCGTGTCGCGCAGCTTGATGCCCTGCGCGCGCAGCCCGGCCAGCGCCTGCTGCAGCGTCATGCCTTCCGGCAATGTGGGACGCGCGCAGAAGAAATTGGCCTCGCTGCTCAGGCTGGTCCAGTCCAGCGCGGCGCACAGGGCGAGTTGCCGGGTTTTCCACTTGCGCAGGGTGTCGAGGCTGCCGGTCAGCCAGGCTTGCACGTCGGCGCGGCACCAGGCTTGCAGCATGGCGACGCCGTGCGCACCCACGGGCCAGGAGGGGCACAACTGCTCCAGCGCAGAGACCGCCTCTTGCGCGCCCAGCGGCGCAATCGCGTAGGCGGCGCGCACGCCGGTCAAACCCAGCGCCTTGTTGGGCGTCCAGAGCTGCCAGACGGTTTGCAGCTGCGCCGCGCTCAAGCTTGGCGCGCCGCTGAGCCGCAGGGGTTCGTAGGCGCGGTCTAGCACGAGTATTGCGGGTGCCGCCAGCTGATCGACCCGATCACTTAGCCCGGCCTGTGCCGCGCCCAAGGGGCTGGAGGGCTCGCAGGCCCAGAGCAGTCGGGCGTCGCCGGCGTCGGTCGCCAGCGCCAGCCGGTGCGCTCTAGCGGCTTGCACGTAGTCGCCATAGCTATGCGGCGGCAGCCAGACGGCGCGCCCGCCCTGCTGCGCGGCCAGTGCGCTGATGCGGAAAATGAACTCACTGGCGCTGCCCGCCAACACAATGCGCGTCACGTCGACGCCATGAAAAGCGGCCAGTTGCTGGCGCAAGGCGGTGTAGCCGGCGTCGGGGTACTGGCTGGCATCGGCCTGGCTGACGGCGGCCAGCGCGGCAGGACACGGACCGCAGGCGTTGCTGTTGGTGGAAAAGTCATGGCGCGGCACGCCGTGCTGGTCGGGGCCGCCGTGAACGCGTTCGGCGCCTGACGGGTCTGCATTCATAAAAAAGAAGAGACTGAAATCGCTATCAAAACAATAGCTATTAGTGCCCATAAAACAAGGACTACCATTACTTTCAGTGCATATTTTTGCGCCAATGCGGTGTCCGCCGCCTGCGGCGCCCGGCCATCGGGGTTGAGCGTGTAGGCGCCGGGCTTGCCCAGGCTGATGCCGAGCGCCAGCGCCATGGCGGCCATCGGCCAGCCGCTGTTGGGTGAAGGCGTTTTGCGCGCTTCCAGACCAAGGGCTTTCAGCGGCAGCTTGCCGCCTTCTCCCCGCACCACCAGCGCCAGCAGCAAGGCCGTGAGACGTGCGGGCAGCCACGACAGCGCATCGTCGGCCCACGCAGCCCATTTGCCGGCCCATTCCCAATGCTGGCCACGGTACACGCCCCGGTAGCCCCACATCGCATCGGCGGTGTTGGCAAAGCGGTACACAGCAGCGCCCGGCAGGCCGAACAGCACGAACCAGAAAATCGGCGCGACCACCGAATCGTTGAGGTTTTCAGCAAGTGTTTCGATGACGCTTTCGCGCACTTCGCTTTCGCTCAGGTTTTCCGTCTCACGGCTGACCAGCCACGACAGGCGCTGCCGCCCGGCGTCCAGCGACTGCCGCAGCGCCGTTTCGACTGCGCCCGCTTCATCGCGCAACATGCGCCACGAGAGCATGGTCTTGAGCAGCCAAGCCAGCAGCAGTGCGCAGCCCAACCCAAGCGACAGCGTTGACCACGTCATACGGAACTCAAGCGACGCTGCCCTGCCCCACAGCCAGTCAACAAAAGACTGCACCTGCCAGGCCGCAGCACCGACCCCCAGGGCCCCCACGCACCACGCCAGCGCGCCCAGCACAAACGCCGGCACAGGCGGGCAACGCACATTGATGTGCCCACACATCTGCAGATAGCGGCCCATCCAGACCACCGGATGAATCGCCAGGGGCGGCTCGCCAAACCGGTGATCAATCCACAAGGCCAGCAGCAAAACCAGGAGCAGAGTCAGCGGCATGCCCCATGCTGGCCACATCATCATGGCCACGTCAGGCGTCCGAAGCCTGATCAAGCGCTACGACAAGCGGCCCGGCGAGCTGACCCCAACGGTTTTCAAACACCATGTCGGACAGCGCGGCACGGCGCGCCCATTTTTCGGCCTGCAGCATGGGCTGGTCGTAAAAGGCCTGAACCGGACCGAGGCACAAAATGGCAATTGGCTTGCTGCCTTCCGGCATCTGCAGCAGCCCGGCCAGTTGTTGCGGGCAAAAAATCGACACCCAGCCCATGCCCAGCCCTTCGGCCCTGGCGGCCAGCCAGAGGTTTTGAATCGCGCAGGCGGCCGAAGCCAGGTCCATCTCGGGCAAGGTGCGGCGGCCAAACACATGCTCCTCGCGCCCCGGCGGCAAGGCCACCACCAGCACCTCGGCAGCGTCCAGAACACCCTGCACCTTGAGTTTCATGAACTCGTCCTCGCGCTCGCCGAGGGCTTGCGCCGTCAGCACGCGCTCCTGCTCGACCAGTGCATGCAGGCTTTCACGCAAGGGCCGGCTGCGAATGCGGATAAAGCGCCACGGCTGCATGAAGCCGACGCTGGGCGCATGGTGCGCGGCCGACAGCAGGCGCTGCAGTTGCTCGTCAGCCACAGTGCCGCCGCTGAAGTGGCGCATGTCGCGGCGTTCGTAAATGGCGCGGTACACCGCCTGCTGCTCGGCGGTGCTGAAGGCGTGGTCTGAAGAGGACGGGTTCACAGCTCAGTCTTCAATGCCGCGCTGGGCCGGTACGCCTGCGTTGAAGGCGTGCTTGATTTTGGTCATTTCGGTCACGGTGTCGGCCAGTTCGATGATTTCGGGCGGGCAGCGCCGGCCGGTGATGACCACATGCACATCTTTAGGGCGATCCCGCAGCGTCTGCAGCACATCGTCCAGCGGCATCCAGCCGTAAATCAGCGGGTAGGTCAGCTCGTCGAGCACGACCATGAAGTTCTCGCCGCTCAAAATGGCGGCTTTGGCTTTTTCCCAGCCGTTGCGCGCCAGCTGGGCTGAATGTTCCAGATCCTGGCTTTTCCAGCTGAAGCCGTCGCCCAGCCCTTCAATGGGAATGCCGAGTTGCTCGAACATGCGGTGCTCGCCAAAACGGGCACTGGGCACCTTCATGAACTGGAAAATTTTCACGGCTTTGCCATGCACATGGTGGCGGCCGTGAGCGCGCAGGGCCAAGCCAAAGGCGGCAGTGCTTTTGCCCTTGCCGTCGCCGGTGTTGACGATGAGAAGGCCCCGGCGCTCGCCCTCGGGCTTGTCGTAGGGTTTGTCGGCGGGAGGGGTTTCAATTTGCATGAAAAATCACTGAGGGGTTGAAATCAGGGCTGAGTTGTACTGTCTCACCAATGATGAGCAAGCCGGGCTGGGGACCATACGCTGGAGCGCGTGCCACCAAATCGCGTAGCCCGGTGGCGATGACGGTCTGGGTGGCACGGGTGCCGTCGCGCACGATGGCCGCCGGGGTATCGGGCGCCAGGCCGTGGATGATGAGCTGTTGGGCAATCTGCGCCAGACGCTGCACGCCCATGTAAAAAACACGGGTTTGACCCGGCCGGGCCAAAGCCTCCCAGTCGTGCGAGGCATCGTCATCAGCCAGATGACCAGGCAGAAAAACACAGCTGCCCGCCAGGTCTCGGTGAGTCAGGGGAATACCAGCCGCAGCCGCGCATCCGCTGGCCGCAGTCACCCCCGGCACGACCTCAAAGGCAATGGCCGCGGCTTGCAAGGCCTGCACCTCTTCGCCCCCGCGTCCAAACACATAGGGGTCACCGCCCTTGAGACGAACCACCCGTCGCCCCAGGCGCGCATGCTGGACCAGCAGCGCGTGGATGCCCTCTTGCGGCACCGAGTGATTGCCCAGTGCCTTGCCCACATACACACGCTGTGCGGCCTCAGGTATCAGCGCCAGCACCTCTGGCGTGATGAGGCGGTCGTGCACCACCACCTCGGCCCGCTGAAGCCGGTCGAGTGCCCGCAGGGTCATCAAATCGACTGGACCCGGACCCGCGCCGACGATGGACACAAATCCCCGCCCGGAGTGGGCTCCAGCCTCAAGCGTCATTGCAGCCACCCGGTCCCTGGTGAAACACCAGATCAGCCACGGGCTGGCCGCCCACCAGATGCTGGTCAATGATGCGGTCCATGTTGGCGGGCGTGACGTTGTAGTACCAGGTGCCATCAGGCTGAACACACATCACCGGCCCGCCCTTGCAGGCGGCAAAGCAGCTCACGCGGCTGCGCTTGACGCGCATTTCGCCGTCGTGCAGCCCGGCTGCCTTGAACTTGTCGCCCAGGCTGTCGAACAGTTCCTGAGAGGCGCCATCTTGCGTGCAGCGTGGGCCGGTGCAGACCAGCAGGTGGCGTTTGTAGCTGCCAATCTTGGGTTTGAGCACCTCGCTCATGCTTCGGATTCCTCGGCACTGGGCGCCTCTTCTTTAACGGCTTCTGCTTCAACCGGCGCGGTCAGCACCGCCTCGATGTAGTCCGCAGGCAGCTTGTGGCGCAGCGCCAGCGCAGCAACCGTCTCACCTTCAGCATGGTCAATGTGCAGGTTTTCCACCCATCCCAGCAGGCCGGTGGACAGGGAACGACCGGGCCGCTCGCCTTCGCGGGTGCTGCCGTCGCCATGCAGCTCGTACTTGTTGGCATAACCGCGCGGCGTCACCATCAGGCCGTGGCGCACAAAGGTGTTGCTGTTGCCAATCAACACCGTGGTCAACATGCCAATGTCGCACTCGCTCATGTGGTCCAGCGTGGTGAACTCAATACGCTCGCGGCGCCGGTAAGCCGACTTGACCACCGCCACCGGTGTGTCGGGCCGGCGGTGGCGCAAAAACAGGCGCTGGGCTTCCACAATTTGCTGGGTGCGCCTGCCGCTCTTGGGGTTGTACAGCGCCACCACAAAGTCAGCAGCGGCCACCGCATCCAGGCGCCGTGCAATCACCGGCCAGGGCGTGAGCAGGTCGGACAGGGAAATTGAGCAAAAGTCGTGCGTGAGCGGCGCACCCACCAGCGCAGCGCAGGCGTTGATGGCTGACGCGCCCGGCACGACTTCGACCTCCACGTCGGACTCGGGCGTCCAACCAGCTTGAAACAATACCTCGTAAGTCGGCCCGGCCATGCCGTACACGCCGGCATCGCCTGACGATATCAGCGCCACCTTTTTACCTTCGCGGGCGCTTTGCAGCGCATGCACGGCACGGTCCAGCTCTTCGGTCATGCCCTTGCGGATCACCTCCTTGCCTTCCAGCAAATCGGCCACCAGCTTGATATAGGTGACATAACCTATGACCACATCAGCCTCGGCAATGGCCGCGCGCGCGCGGTGCGTCATGTGGTCGTGGCTGCCGGGGCCAATGCCAACCAGCATGATTTTGCCTTTGGGGGCGGTCATGGGTTCACCGCCATATCAGCAGATGGATTCGGCTTCGAGCGTTCAAAAGTGGCTTCCAGAATGGGACGCAGCCAGCGCTGAAATGTCGCTCCACACACCAGGCCCATGAACACCCAGAACGACAGTGACACCCAGGTCGTGGCCCAGATGAACTGCGTGCCGAGTTCGCGCAACTGCACCTGTGCCGCACCGCTAAAGCCGGCCAGCGGGTCGGCGCTAATGTGCGGAGCACCCACCACAAAAGGCAAAGCCAGCAACGCGCAGGCAGCAGCCCAGCGCAAAGGACTACGCAAACCCGCCAGTGATGCACATGCCAGTGCGGCGCTGCCTGCGGCCAATAGCCACCAGCCCTGGCGCGAACCGAGGCGGGCCGCGTCCATGCCGGGAATCTCGGCGTGCAGGCCCAGTGATGGCCAGAAATGAAAGCTGAGCCAGCCCGCCGCAGCCACCAGCAAACCCAGCGGCAGCGAACGTATGGCCGCGCCGCGCCACAGGCAGACACCCATCACTGCAAACACCAGCAGCGCCATGCTGAAGGCGTGCAGGACGTTGGCAAGCCAGGTCCAGAAAATACGCTCGCCGCCCTCAGCCGGCGTCCATTCATCCGCCGTGCCGTGTTCATGCGCATGCGCTGGCGCAACACCTTCGGCATGGGCATGCGGCATCGCGGCGACCGGTGTTGCCGGTGCCTCAAGCTTCTGTCCCTCATACGCCTCGGCGGCCAGAATAATCGGCACCGCCTGCCACTGCTGCACGCCAGACTGGACACTGCCTACCAGCAAGGCAGCGCCCAGCGCCACCCAAATCAATCGTTGAAAAATCATAAAACCTCCCCGCTTCAATGGCAGGGTTTGACGGTAACGTGGCGCACGTCATGGGCGGCGTTGTGTACCAGCGGGCTTTCGGCAAAGGCCACGCCGTACAGCACGACCAGACCCAAGGCGGCACCGGCGGCGAGTTGCAGCAGCGCGCTGCGGGTTGCGCTGGCAGGAAGGACGGTAGAAGAAGAAGATGCAGAAGTTGCGTTCATGGGTTGCTCCATTTCAGGGTTGAGAAACTAAAAGTTAAAAAAGGTTACAGCGGAAAACTATGACAGCGGGCTAAAGAAACCGTGGCGTTGCGCCCTTCGGCGCCCCGGTGCTTGTGTTTTTCGACCAGCAGTGCCGTGCCGGGAACCAGTTGCCCCGCTACAGATGCCGCCATCAGCAAGGCTGCAGCTTCGCTGACGGACGGGCTGCCGGTGTATTTGCGCACCGTCTCAGACGGGTTGGGCACGGGCACGGCAGCCAACTGTTGAGGGGTGTAGAACGTGATTGGCCAGCCGTGCTGCGCGGCCAGCGCCAGCAACCCCGGCTCGTCAGCCTTGAGGTCGATGCTGGCAAGCGCGGCCACATCACGCAGCCGGGCACCGGCCAAAGCCAGCGCCTCGTCCAGCGCCTGCTGCAGTGTGGCCAGCGGTGTGCCGCGGTCACAGCCCAGGCCCACGGCGACTTGCATGGGTGTTTTGGTCATGCGGCTTGCGGCGGGCGATACACCACCAGGCGCTCGTTGAGCTGTTGCCAGCGCTCCGACGTCACCTCGGCGTGGGTGATCCACAGCACGGCCTTGAAGTGGGCCAGGTCCACATCGTCAAAACGTTGAAATTTATGGATGGTGGCGGGCAGTGGCGTGGGCCGGGTCCACCAGTTGGGGCTGCCCGCTTCCTGCACCACGGCGATGGGCTCGCCGTTGACCACATGGGCCGAAACGCGGGTAATGTTGATCTTGGGCGCTTCCACCTTCCAGCCCAGCTCGCGGCCCAGAATATCGACCGGAATAGTCTTGCCCACGTCAGAAGCTGTGGTCAGCACGGCGGTGGCGCCTAGCAACGCCGCCACCTGCTCAGCCATGGCGTTGGCGCCGCCGACATGGCCGGACAGCACGGGAATCACAAACTGCGCCGCGTCATCAACCACCAGCACGCCGGGGTCTTCGTCCTTGCTTTTCAAGTGCGGGGCAATCAGACGCACCACCGCGCCCAGCGAGACGAAAAACACCACCTGGTCAAACTCGGTGAACAATGTGGCGATTTCATCGCGAAAGGCACCGCTGTAGGCACGTACCGGGTTGGGCAAACCGGTCATGAGGGCGGAAAATTTCTCGGCCACGCAGACGCTGGCCTGGGGCAGCTGACGCGCCAGCTCGGCGGTTTGCTGGGCGCCATGTTTGGTGATGGCGACCAGCACGACGCGCACATCCACGGATGCGACGACGCTGGTTTCTGGCAAGGTGTTCATGATCATTCCTGGGTTTCCTCTTCAATTTCAGTGCTTGTTTTTTTACGGCAACCGCGCAGCATTGCGCCGCGTTCGCGGTTCGGATTTTTCACCAGCAGCAGCGACAAATAGTTGACCTTGGTGCCTTTGAGTTCGGCCACGTTGTGCATGATGCGCTCCACCGGCGAACCGGCTTTTTCAATGAAGCGGCTGTGCGGCAACAGGCCCCGGCGGTCTAACAGGTCAATCAAATCGTCGAGCAGCGGCTTGACTTTCATCAACACCAGGGTGTCAAAGTCGTCCAGCATTTTTTCGACGGCTGCAATGCCGTAGGCGGCGGGCACGATGGCGATGGTGTCGTCCTGCTCCGACAGCGGCATCTGCAACCGGGCGCAGGCCGCGTTGAACGAGGTGACGCCGGGCACGATGTCAATTTTTGCGTCAGCATCCAGCTCGCGCAGCACGCGGGCCAGGTAGCAAAAGCTGGCGTAGGTGGAGGCATCGCCTTCGACCAGAAACAGCACGTCCTGGCCTGCCGCCAGCAGTGCCTTCACGGTTTCGGCGGCTTTGAGCCAATGGCGCGCGAGTTTTTCAACATCGTGCGTCATGGGGAACAGCAGCGGCTGGTGTTGTGCGGGGAGTAGCAGCCCGGCCCGCAGTGCGATGTCGAGCGCATAGCTTTCCTTGCGCAGGCTGCGCACTGGGTAGGTCCAGACGGCATCGGGACGTTCCAGCAAGGCCCAGGCGCGGCGGGTAATCAGGCCGGGATCGCCGGGGCCTAAAGACACGCCGAACAGGCGGCCGGTTGGCGTCGCAACGTCAGGGCTGGAGTCGATGTGAGGTTCAGTCATCGCTTTTCTCTGTCTTCTCGGTCTTCTCGGTCTTGGGTGCTTTTTGCATGGTCACTTTTTGCGCGCAGACCAGCCAAACCGGGTTTTCGGCAGCCATGCGGTTCATGTGCAAAATCGGTTTGCTGCGCGAAGCCTGCAGTTGCAGCACGTCCCACGCCACGCCCAGCGCCTTCAAGGTATCTACGGCAACGCTCAGATTTTCGAGCGTGACAAAGTTCATCACCAGCCAGCTCTCAGGTTTGAGGCGCAGCAATACCAGGCGAATCAGCTCGGCCAGTTCGCCGCCCGAACCGCCTATAAACACCGCATCGGGGTCCGGCCAGTGTTGCAGGCCTTCGGGGGCCTTGCCATGCACCAGCGTGTGATTGCTGATACCAAGATTTTTGCGGTTGCTTCGCACGATGCCGCTGTCGTCCACGTTTTTTTCAATCGCGTACACATGGCCCTGGCCGCACAAACGCGCCGCTTCCAGCCCGACCGAGCCTGAGCCCGCGCCAATGTCCCACACCACACTGTTGGCGCGCAACTGCATGCGGGCCAGCGACACCACGCGTACTTCATTTTTGGTGATCAGGCCTTTTTCAGGGTAGCGCTGCTGGTAGCTCGCATCGGGCAGGCCCAGCAGCACCGGCGGCGTGCGCAGCGTGGTTCGCCATAGCAGCACCACATTCGGGTCGGCAAACGGCATCTGCGCGGCTGCCTGAATAGAAATGCCACTCACCACCCGCTCTTCGGGCTGGCACAGGCGTTCGGCCACGGCCATCTCAAAATCATCGGCCAGGCCTTCCGCGACCAACATGCGGGCAATTCGGTCTGGCGTGTTGAAGGGGCTCGTGAGAATGGCCAGACGGTCGTTTTGCCGGATGTCACGCAGGAGCGCGTACAGGCCGTGACTGGGTTCTGAGCCCTCCACCCAGTCACCGGCATCTTTGCTGTGAACGGACGAAAACTTCATGTCTTGCCACGGCAAACCCAGCCGGGCGCAAGCCAGTTGCAGGGTTGACACATTGGGCAGCACCTCAATGGCTTCAATGCACAGACGCGAAGCCAAGTATGCGGCAATGCCGTGGCACAGGGGGTCGCCCGTAGCCAGCAGCACCACGCGCTGGTTCAAGGCTTGGGCTGCACGAATCCATTCGGGCACTTGCGCCAGCGCGCCGGTCAGGTCGCGCTGCCGGGCTGTCGGATCAATGTGCTCACCGAACAATTGCAGCGTGCGCGTGCCGCCAATCACCAGTTGCGCCTGCTGCAGGTGCGCCAGCGTGGTGCGGCTCAAACTGGCGACGCCGTCGTCCAGCACGCCGATGATTCGGCACTTGGTAATCAAATTTATCGTTTCAGAATTCAAGGGGCCTCCGCTATCTTGCGACCATCAAAATCGCAAACCAGCACTTTCAAATCAAACTGATTGGGGTAACGCGTGCTCAGCGTTTGAATCACGCGCTGGGCCAGCGCCGTATGAAAAGCCGTGCCCAGCCCCAGCGCATCCATGCGGTCACCGGCATAACGCGCGGTTTCATTTTGGCGAATGGCCTCGCAGACGTCTGGCGCTGCGCCCAGGCTAGCCGCAATGTCGGCCAGCAAGCCGGTATCGACCTCAGCGCGCCCGGCGTGGGTAATGGTTTCGCCCTGCGCAATTTTGGTGAGCTTGCCCACCATGCCGCCAATCACCACCTGCTTTAAACCCGCCTTCAC
>JAYWDL010000406.1:0-3617 GCA_043779865.1 Polaromonas sp. | reverse complement strand
GCTGGCCGCCGCAATAACCCGTGGCTTGTCGCCGGAAAAATCGACCAGCACGCCGTCGGCGCCGTCAAGGGAGGTGCCTGACATCAGGCCGATGGTGTAGTCGGGCATGTGGCTATTTTGCCGCAGTGCCGCTACCGGTTTTTGGGCTTACTCGGCCCGGGTCTGGTCGATGCTGGCTGCGGCCTGCAGCTGGTTCCTGACGCCGTTGGCGAGTTGCCTGAACTGTGGCAGGGCAGCAGCCGGCACCGGGATGATGTCGCTTTGTTTGGCGAGGGTCATCGGATCCTGCTGGATGCCATTGACGCGGAATTCAAAATGCAGGTGCGGACCCGTGGCCCAGCCGGTTGCGCCGACCAGGCCGATGGTCTGTCCCTGGCTTATCGTCTGGCCTTGCTGCACGTTAATCTTGCTCAAGTGGGCATACACCGTTTCATGGTTGTTGTGGTGCTTGATGAAGACCACGTTGCCGTAGCCGTTCTGGACGCCGGCAAACTCCACCACGCCATCGCCTACGGTCCGGGCGGGCGTGCCGGTGGTAGCGGCAAAGTCAGTGCCCTTATGCGCGCGCCACGTTTGCAGGATGGGGTGAAAGCGCATGGAAAAGCCGCTGCTGATACGCGAGAATTCGACCGGCGAGCTCAGGTAAGCATGGCGCAGGCTCTGGCCGTCCAGTGTGTAATAGCCGCCTTTGTCTTGGCCCGGCGGCTGAAACCACATCGCCTGGTAAGATTTGGCGCCGTTGACGAACTCGGCTGACAGCACGCGGCCAGTGCGCAGCGCTTCGCCATCGGCTTCCAGCGTTTCGTACACCACATTGAAGCGGTCACCCTTGCGCAGGGCAGTGCGAAAATCAATATCACCCGAAAAAATTTCTGCGATTTGCACCCCTACGCCATCCGGAATACGCGCTTCGTCGGTCGCAGCAAAAAGCGAGGTCTGGATGGTGGCGCTGGCCAGTCGCGCCGAACGGGTGTAGGCCGCCGTTTCAAGGCGTGAGCTGAAGCCGGCAACTCCAGTGCTACTGGTACGTTCAATCACCAGGCGCTGAAACACCGATTCGTCATCGGTAGGCCAGCGCATGCTGAGCTTGAGCAGTTGCTGGTTTTCGCTGGCTTCGACTGTGACATTCTTGCCGGGACGGCCTGCCAGTACCAGTTGTGCGTTAGCGTCGGTGCGCAAAAAGGCCGCTGCTGCCGTGTCGTCAAGATTGAGGCGCTTGAGCAGGGAATTGGCGGTATCGCTGCTGCGGGTGCTTTCGGTGCGGAACAGCTTGAAACTGAAATCAGCAAGCGCATCGGTCTGTGCCTGTGCCGACAGTGCCGGGAGGGGTTGCATGGCCTCCAGCACCTGGCGGACCGGCAGGTCGGCCGCATCGGGCGCGAGAGGCGCGACGCCGAAGGCGGTAACGCCAGTTCCCAGCAACAGCATGGCCAGGCTGGTGGCAACGCGTTTGGGATGGCGACGCAGGCTGCCGGTAATGGCGGACAGAATACGGGAGAGGGTAAGCAGGCTAAGGGAGGCGACGGGCAGGCGCAAAGCGGAAATCCCAACTAAAGTGCATCGGGCCGCAAAGGCGTGCCGGACTGCGATATAAGAAAATCGGTAACCGGGCCACCCGTTTTTGCCAGCGGGTAGGGGTCATCGGACTCAAAATCTCTGCTCCCTCGTTAGCAATAAGCAGGCCAATTAAAATGGCAGGCTGACGAAGAAAAGCCGTAATTATATCTGTCGGACAATATCCTGTCCTGAGAAAAACCCTTATGAATCAAGAGCTTGTTACAAATTTACCCCTGTCTGACCGTGTAAAGATGGCGCTGGCCGTCTCCCTGCGGGGCTGCGACGAGCTGATTCCGCAGGATGAATGGATCAAAAAACTGGTCCGCAGTGAAGCCACCGGCGTGCCGCTGCGCATCAAGCTGGGGCTTGATCCGACCGCACCCGACATTCACATCGGCCACACGGTGGTGCTGAACAAAATGCGCCAGCTGCAGGATTTGGGACATCAGGTGATTTTTTTGATTGGAGATTTCACCAGCCTGATTGGTGATCCGTCGGGTCGCAACAGCACCCGCCCGCCGCTCACTCCCGATCAGATCAAGGTCAATGCCGAAACCTACTACCGCCAGGCCAGCCTGGTGCTGGACCCGGCCAAAACCGAGATTCGCTACAACAGCGAGTGGTGCGACCCGCTGGGCGCGCGCGGCATGATCCAGCTGGCCTCGCGCTACACCGTAGCACGAATGATGGAACGCAACGATTTTCACGACCGCTTCAAGGCCGGCCAGTCGATCAGCGTCCACGAATTTTTGTACCCGCTGATGCAGGGCTATGACTCGGTGGCGCTCAAAAGCGACCTGGAGCTCGGCGGCACCGACCAGAAGTTCAACCTGCTGATGGGCCGCCATTTGCAGCAGGAGTACGGCCAGGAGCTGCAGTGCGTTTTGACCATGCCGCTGCTCGAAGGCCTGGACGGCGTGGAAAAAATGTCCAAGAGCAAGAACAACTACATCGGCATCAGCGAAAACGCCAACACCATGTTCGCCAAGGTGCTGTCGATCTCGGACGTGCTGATGTGGCGCTGGTACACCCTGCTGTCGTTCAAAAGCGAAGCAGACATTGCCGCGCTCAAGGCCGAAATCGCCGCCGGTCGCAACCCGAAAGACGCCAAGGTGGCGCTGGCGAAAGAAATCACGGCGCGCTTTCATTCAGCTGCCGCCGCCGACGCCGCCGAGCAGGATTTCATCAACCGCAGCAAGGGCGGCGTCCCCGACGATATTGACGAAGTGTCCGTTGCGGGCGCACCACTGGGAATTGGCGCGCTGCTCAAGGCCGCCGGTCTTGCGCCTTCAGGCAGCGAAGCCAGTCGCCTGATTGACGGCGGCGGCGTGCGCGTCGATTCCTGCGTGGTGAGCGACAAGGCGCTGAAGCTGCCTGCCGGAAGCTATGTGGTGCAGGTCGGCAAGCGCAGGTTTGCCAAAGTCACGCTGAGTTGATGATGAGCGGGCGCGCCAGGCGCAGCGCATGAAAGCCGTGCTGCAGCGCGTGGCCGAAGCCCGCGTCGTGATTGCCGGCCAGACCGTGGGCCAGATTGCTCAAGGGCTGCTGGTGCTGGTCTGCGCCGAACGCGGAGACACCGAAGAGCAGGCCGGCAAGCTGCTGGCCAAAATCCTGAAACTGCGGATTTTTGCGGATAACGCCGGCAAGATGAACCGCAGCGTGCAGAACCTGGACGGGCAGGGCGCTTGCGGCGGCCTGCTCATCGTGAGCCAGTTCACGCTGGCAGCGGATGTCTCGGGCGGCAACCGTCCCAGCTTTACCGGCGCCGCGCCGCCCGATGAGGGTAAAAGGCTGTACGACTATTTTATTGCGCAGGCGCGCATGGCCCATCCGCAGGTGGAAATCGGGCAGTTTGCCGCTGACATGCAGGTGCATCTGGTCAATGACGGGCCGGTGACGATTGCACTGCAAGTGCTGTAGCGGCTGCCTGCGCTGCGTCATCGACGCTCCAGAACAGCGCCACGCCGCCCACGGCGGCATCCGTCAGGCCCATGCGCACCAATGCCTCGCGCGGCCGGTCCTTGACGCGGGCCAGCAGCAGCGTGGTGCCTTGGTGCGCC
>JAYWDL010000405.1:0-10183 GCA_043779865.1 Polaromonas sp. | reverse complement strand
TTGCCGAGGCCAAAGGCGAAATTGCCTACGGGTCAAGCTTCGTCGAGTGGTTTGCCGAAGAGGCCAAACGCGTGAACGGCGAGACGCTGCCGCAGTTCGACAACAACCGCCGGCTGATGGTCATCAAGCAGCCGATCGGTGTTTGCGCAGCCATCACGCCGTGGAATTTTCCGCTGGCGATGATCACCCGCAAGGTGGCACCGGCGCTGGCTGCGGGCTGCACGGTGGTGATCAAACCGGCCGAACTGACGCCGCTGACCGCGCTGGCTGCGGCCGAGCTGGCGGTGCGCGCCGGCATCCCTGCGGGCGTGCTCAACGTGCTGACGGCTGACAGCGACAACTCGATTGCCGTCGGCAAGGTGTTTTGCGCCAGCGATGTGGTGCGCCACATCAGCTTCACCGGCTCTACCGAAGTCGGCCGCATTTTGATGGCGCAAAGCGCCCCGTCGGTCAAGAAACTGTCGCTGGAGCTGGGCGGCAATGCGCCCTTTATCGTGTTTGACGATGCCGACATCGACTCGGCTGTTGAAGGCGCGATGGCCAGCAAATACCGCAATGCCGGCCAGACCTGCGTCTGCGCCAACCGCATTTATGTTCAGGAAGGCGTGTACGAGCAGTTTGTGCAGAAATTTGCCGCCAAGGTCAAGCTGCTGAAGGTCGGCAACGGCTTTGAGGACGGCGTGGGACAAGGTCCGTTGATTGAAGACGCCGCCGTTGACAAGGTGCATCGCCATGTCGAAGACGCGCTTGCCAAGGGCGGCAAACTTCTCGTGGGCGGTCACAGGCTGAAAGGCCAGTTCTTTGAACCCACGGTAATTTCCGAAGCCAACGCCGACATGCTGTGTGCGAAGGAAGAAACCTTTGGCCCCTTTGCGCCGGTGTTCCGTTTCAAGACCGAGCAGGAAGCGATTGACGCCGCCAACAACACCGAGTTTGGCCTGGCCAGCTACTTCTACAGCCGTGATATTGGCCGCATCTACCGCGTCGCCGAAGCACTGGAATACGGCATGGTCGGCATCAACGTCGGCGTGATTGCCACCGAACATGTGCCGTTCGGCGGCGTGAAGCAGTCGGGCCTGGGCCGCGAGGGCTCCAGCCATGGCATGGAAGAGTATGTGGAAATGAAGTACTTGTGCCTGGGTGACATCCTGAAGTAAAGCGCAGATTTTTCAATCAGGCCATGTGTCAGGCCTCCTGATCGTCAGTACTACTATTTTGATAGCTGCTAACGCCCATGCAGCAAGCGGGAAAGGCCAAAATTGTCTAAAATTTTGGCAATGTCCGGCTTGCGGGACGGTGTCTGACCATGTACCCGCTGGCAGGACTGAAACCATGAAACCGTGGATGAAGGCTGACTGGCCGAGGTTTTGATGGCTGTGGGAATGTCAAGCGCAGCGCATGGACTGCGTCCAACGCGCGCCCCTCTATAATCACGGCTATGCGGGTGTAGTTCAATGGCAGAACGGCAGCTTCCCAAGCTTCATACGAGGGTTCGATTCCCTTCACCCGCTCCAATCGCCCGCTCCAGATTTGCCCGGTTTCTTTTGCCCGTCGACCTCGGTTTTCCACTCGGGGTTGGCATGGAAGCATTCCCTGAGAAATTCGAGAAACAGCCGTACTCGACCTGGGAGGTTTCGTCGACTCGGGTACATCGCGTAAATATCCAGCCCGGTTGGCTGGTATGCGGGCAGTACGATTCTGAGCCGATTCTCCTTGATGTCCTGCGCCACCATGTAGTTGGGATGCATGGAAATGCCGTGTCCAAGAAGCGCAGCATGCCTGAGCGGTTCGCCAAAATTGGAACGCATGGAACCAGACACACGGACCGACCTTTTACCGTCCGGTCCGGTAAACGTCCAGAAATTTGTTGGCGACTTCAAGGTGTGAACCAGGCAATCGTGATTGGCCAACTCTTCTGGAGTTTGCGGCTTCCCCCTGGCTGCCAGATAGGATTGGGCAGCCACCAGCAATTGTGGAACACTGCCGAGCTTTTGCGCAACCAGGCTTGTGTCCTTCAATGAGGGGGCGATACGCAGGGACAGGTCCAGCCCTTCGCCAGCGATATCCACCCTGCCGTCGTCCAGGTGCATGGCAAACTGGATATCCGGATGCATCGCAGTAAAGGAAGTCACCAGCGGAACCAGATGCACGGCGCCAAACGACGGTGGCGTGCCGACCCGTATCGTGCCTTTCGAGTCCTTGACGGCACCGCGAACAGCCGCCTCAATGGCATCGAAGCTGTCCAGCAAGTCCTGACCGCCTTCCAGCAGGGACAGTCCCGCTTCAGTCAGGCTCACGCTTTTCGTGGTTCGGGCGAGCAGCTGCGCGCCCAGCATGTCTTCAAGCCATTTCACATGCTTGGTGACGTTCCCTTTCGCCATGCCAAGCCGCTGTGCCGCCGCTGTAAAACTTCGTCCACGAGCAACTTCCGCAAATATTTCAATTGCTTTCAAGCGGTCCATGATGAGTTGATAGTTTCCAGATTGAGAACAATATATTCCGGTTCAGGGTCTATGTCGAGCGGGCGCGAATATCTAGAATCCGATCAAAGCACAGAACAGCCTTGGGCATGTTGCTCCAGGCAAGCCCTGGAAATTAACGAAAATAAGGAACCCGAATGACCGTAGATGCCGGCATGGCGCTGTCAGGATGTATGCAGGTGACGCATCAGATGTTCTACTTTCTCGATGAGTCGAACTATGAGCGCCTGGCAGCGCTGTTCACGCCAGACGGCACCCTGCACCGCCAGGGAGAGTTATTGATCGGTCGTGACCAGATCATGCAGGCCATGTCGAAGAGATCAACAACACAGCGCATTCGTCACGTGATCAGCAACGCATTCATCGAATCGCAATCGTTGAATCTGACTCATGTGGTGGCTTACATGACGGCTTACCGTTTTGACGACGGTGCCCTGCATAGTGGGCCTGTTGAGATCAGCCGCCCATTTCGAATGTCGATAGTTCGCGCCGCGATGCGTCAAACGGAAAACGCCTGGCAAATTACCGAAATGACTTTCACGCCTGAATTTGAATTTGCGAGCGACGCTCGCTGAACTTTTGAACAACGCGTGCGTTGTGCGATATCCGGTATCCAACCTTGAACCAACCGAGAAAGTAAGTATGAAATTTATTGCAAGTGGCCAGTCACTTGGTGCGCGTGTCGAAGATCTCGATCTTTCAAAACCGCTTTCTGACGAAGCGTTCAAGCAACTCGAACAAGGGCTCGGCAAATATGGCGTGCTGAGCTATCCCAGGCAAAACCTGACGTCCTTGCAACTCAAGGAATTTGCCGAGCGGTTTGGACGTCTGGAAATAAACGTCGCAAACCTGTATCAAGAACCAGGCCTGCCCGAGGTCATGATCCTTTCCAACATGGTCGAAAACGGCAAACCACTCGGATTGAGCGATGCCGGACAGGACTGGCATACCGACATGTCCTACAGCAGCATGATTGCCTTCACCAACGTCCTGTACGGCATTGAGATACCCCACCGTGATGGCGAACCGCTGGGCAACACCGAATTTTGCAATATGCACGCAGCTTACGAAGACCTGCCGGAGGAATTAAAAACCCGGCTGGCAGGCATGACCGTCACGCACGATTTCGCCAAATTCTGGGACAAGATGCGTCGCGAGAAAGGCAGTACCCGGCCACCACTGACAGACGCGCAGCGCAAGGCCAAGCCACCGGTCTCACACCCGATTTTCCTGACGCACCCCATTACGGGGAAGAAAGTGCTGTACGCCAATCCAGGTTATTCGATGCGCATCAATGAATTGCCGGAAGAAGAAAGTGATCGCATTCTGGCCTTTCTTTCCGAACACCAGTTACAAGCCAAGTACCAGTACCGTCATCGCTGGACCGTGGGCGACGTGCTCATGTGGGACAACATGGGCACGCTGCACAACGCGGTGGCCGACTATCGACCTGACGAGCACCGCTACATCAAGCGTTGCCAGGTGATGGCGAATCGCTATTTTGAGGAAACGGCTGCGTGAAACTCGTCACTTACCGCAAAAGCGGTAGCGCAGTACTGACCGGTGTCGTCATGGATGAGCGGGTGCTGGACATAACTGCATGGATTGCCAAGCTGCCGCTATCGCCTGAGGCGCAGCATCATCATTCGGTGGCGGGTGTGTTAGCGCCCAGCGGCGGCATCATGCGCTGGCTGCAATCAGGAAGCCAGGCGATTGAATTGCTGGCTTCCCATATGAGCCTGGCATTGGTGAATCCGGACTACAGCGTCGATCCGCTTGAGAGCGTGCAGCTCTATGCGCCGGTGCCAAGGCCTGGAAAAATCATTGGTGTAGGGCGTAATTACGCGGACCATGCCAAGGAAACCGGCGTCGCACCGTTCGAGACGCCGCGCATCATTTTCAAGGTGCCGTCCTCGGTCGCCGCGCCCGGCGCCACGGTCCGGCGCCCTGCCACAGTCACCAAAATGGATTTCGAAGCGGAGCTGGCAGTTGTGATCGGCGGCTATGGCAAGGACGTGCCCGAACCTGAAGCCCTGTCGCTGGTCGCTGGCTACACCATCTTGAACGACCTGAGCGCACGCGAATTTCAGTTCGACATCTCGCCCGCACAAACCACGTTTGCCAAGAGCATGGACGGCTTTGCGCCCATGGGCCCATGGCTTGTCACGCGGGATGAAATTCCTGATCCGCAGACGCTTGACGTTTCATGCTGGCTGAACGGCACGCAAATGCAGCACGGGCACACTGCCGACATGCTTTTTCCTGTCGCGACGCTGATTGCCTATGTTTCCCGGTTCATGACGCTGGAACCCGGCGACGTCCTCACGACCGGAACGCCCGCTGGCATAGGCGCTTTCAGAAAGCCACCTGTTTACCTGCAACCGGGTGACCGCCTTCGGTTCGAGGTGACCCAGGTAGGAACCATGGAACACCTGATTGCATAAAGCCTGTGACCGGCAGAAAGTCACAACTACCAGCAAGTTACACAACCGAGGCACCCTATGAAAAAATCACTTTTCAAATTTATCGCCGCTGCAGTGATGGGCGCTACTGCGCTCGTTGCTGCCCATGCTGCAGATCCCTTTCCAAACAAGCCGATACGGCTTCTGGTGGGGTTCGCAGCGGGTGGTCCGACCGATGTCATCGCCCGCGTCCTGGCACGGGATATGTCGATCACGTTGGGGCAAACTATTTTTGTTGACAACAAGGCCGGTGCGAGTTCAATGATTGCTACCCGTGAAGTCAAAAATGCGGCGCCGGATGGCTACACGCTGCTTTTTTCTTCGCTCGGCCTGAACGTGAATCCGATCTTGCTGGGTGAGCAGGCAGGCTACAACCCGAAGACCGATTTCACGCCTATTTCGAACGCGGCAACGCTGCCCCTGGTGGCGGTCAGTGCTTACGATGCGCCGATCAAGACCATGCCGGAGCTGCTCAAGAAAGCGCGAACCAAACTGGAGGCGGTCAGCTTTGCTTCCTCGGGCAACGGCGGTTCCGGACACTTGGCAGGAGAGCTGCTGGGCACACTGGCCAAGGCAAAAATGTTGCATGTGCCATACAAAGGTAATGGCCCTGCCCTACTGGAAGTGATGGCCGGACGGGTGGATTTCATGTTTTACCCGGTGATCGGCATTGCCGACAATGTTGCTGCCAAGCGAATCATTATTCTGGCAGTCGGTACCGCAAAAAGACTGCCGCAATTTCCGGACACACCAACGATGGCGGAAGCAGGCTTTCCCGGTTTTGAAGAAACAGCGCCATGGGTAGGTCTGCTAGCACCAGCCAAAACGCCCCCGGCCATTGTGAATCGTCTGAATGACGCGATGCTGAAGGCGCTGGCTAAACCGGACGTCAGGGCGCAACTGGAAAAACTCGGTGCCGTTATTATTGGCAACTCTCCAGCCGAATTCACGGCTTACCTCAAGCGCGACTACGACCGCTGGGAAAATGTCATCAAGACAGCGGCCATCAAGCCAGAAGTCAATTAAAGCCCCGAGCATCGCCTCGCTTACAACCTAGCTCACCACGTGCCATACAACGTCTCCAAAGCCTATTCCATCGAAGACCTGCGGCGCTTGGCGAAAAAAAGATTGCCCAGGGCCGTCTTTGATTTTTTTGATGGCGGAGCAGAAGACGAGGTGACCTTGCGCGACAACGAGGCTGCCTACAAGCGTACACGCCTGGTGCCCAAAGTTTTAACGGATGTCTCGGCAGTCGATACCAGCTCTGTTATTTTGGGGCGGCGTGCCGAGCTCCCCATGGCGATTGCGCCCACGGGCGCTGTCGGCTTCGGCTGGCGCGGCGGCGATATCGCCATCGCGCGTGCAGCCGCTGCGGCAGGCATTCCGTACGCCTTGTCGAGTACCGCTACGGCATCGATTGAGCAAATCGCTGACAAAGCGCCAGGCAGGCTCTGGTTTCAGGCTTACATCTTGCGCAACAAACCATTCCTTGCTGCGCTGATAGAACGGGCTCGCATCGCCAACTATGAGGCGCTGGTAATTACTGTCGATCTGCCCGTGGGCGGCAAGCGGGAACGGGACTTTCGCAACGATTTTTCTGTGCCCTTTCGCTTTACGCCCCGCAATATTCTTGACTTCGCGCAGCACCCTGGCTGGCTTTCAAGCATCATCCGTTATGGCATGCCGGTCATGGAAAACCTCGTTGGGCTTGATGCACAAGCGACCAGCTCCACGGCCATTGCTTCATCTGTGGGCCGAAATTACGACCCCGGTTTCAATTGGGATGGTCTGCAAAAAATTCGCGACAACTGGCCGCGAAAATTGATAGTCAAGGGCATTCTCGGACCTCAGGATGGAGCGCGCGTCGCGGCCATGGGCTGCGATGCAGTGGTGGTGTCGAACCATGGCGGTCGCCAGCTTGATGGTGCGGTAGCTACTTACGATGCGTTGCCAGCCGTTGTTCAGGCCGTCAAGGGCCGTATTCCTGTGCTTCTGGACGGGGGCGTAAGACGTGGCAGCGATATTTTCAAGGCGCTGGCGATGGGTGCCGAAGGCGTCATGCTTGGACGCGCGACGCTTTACGGAGCCGCAGCCGCAGGAGAGGCGGGCGCGAGCAGGGCCATTGCGATTTTGAAGGATGAATTAATTCGTACCATGCAGCTCTGTGGTGTGCGTTCGACTGAAGAAGTAGAGCCTTCCGCGATATTCAGAGGCAGACAAACTTCTGCATAGGTTTGTCCTCTCACAAGCGCGGGGGGCTGTTTTTTTATAAAGAATTCGTGAAAATCAGCAGAGCGGCCTGATATCTTCGCGTTGGCCGCAACACCCCAGCGGTAGTTCCAAAGTAATGAAGGGGATTGCGCTCGTCGGCTACTTGCTCATCTTGTCGACTGGACGGCCGTTCTTTGCCAAAAACCTGTCTAACTGGGCAATTTCTTTTTTCTGCGCAGCAATAATGTCCTTGGCCATTTTGCGCATCTCAGGTGTCTTGCCGTCGCGCAGTTCAGCTTGGGCCATATCGATGGCACCCTGGTGGTGTATGCGCATCATCATGGCGAAATCTATATCGGAGTTGCCGGTCATTTGTATGGAGGACATTTTGTCGTTGTTGTCCTTCATCATGCTTTGCATATCCATGCCCTTCATCCCCATGCCTCCACCGGACATTGCCGATGAGCCAGCTTTGCCCCCCTTCATTGACTCGCTGCCGGGATTTGCGGGCGACTGGGCGTATGCCAGTGGCTGCAGCAGCGCTGCGATCAACGCGACGAGAGCGATAGGCACTGCCTTGATATATTTGAAGTTTGAGGTCATGTTTAGATGCTTTCTTTGGATGGGTTGCAGATTCAGGCCATGTTAGCCATCTGGCGACACTCTTTAGCGCACTGGAGGCAGGCTTTGGCGCATTGCTTGCAATGCGCCATGTCGTGCTTGGCGCACTCGTCTCCACATGACTGGCAGATGTCCGCGCACAAGCCGCAGATGGCGTTGGCGTGTTCACTGCCACGGGCCATTGCCGCTGCAGCCAATGCGCAGATTTGGGCACAATCCATGTCCAGCGCAATACACCTCGCCATCATCTTGACGTCCTGCTCCTGCAGGCAGGAAGCCGCGCAGTAGTTGCAGGCCACGGCGCAAGCATTGCACGCGTCAGTGCAAGAACTGTATTTCTTTTGGTGGGGCATTTTAATTCTCCGGGGTTGATTTACCAAGGGGCGGTTTTTGTCAGCAACTGGCATAGACGCGCAGTGACCATAAACAGTTTCATACTGCGCCCACCGCAAAATTCCACTCGTCCGGAATGAGTCCTATACCCTGTAAGTTATGGCCTACAAGGCAGACAGACACCGCATGAAATAACTTCTGAAACGTGAGCACGCGTTTCTGGATCTTGCGATCAACATGACCTGGCCGGCGCCCGCCCGGGTTTTCCGGGGCAGTAAAGCGCCAGGTGATGCAGGAGTTTGAGCCGGCGCAAACCGCTGCACTGCGATATAAAATGAACTTTTTAAAAATCGCTCGTATCCCATCACTCCATGCGCCACCTGTTCCTCATCTTCCTGATTGCCCTGCTGCCCTTGCGTGGCTGGGTCAGTGATGCGATGGCGACCGGGATGGCGGCTGGTCAAGTGCAGCAAATGCAGGTTGCTATAAATAGCATAGCTACTCACGCCCATGCAACAAGCGCAGAAGCCAATTTTCACCATGAAACAGCGGTACCAGAGGCTGCTCAAACGCTTGCTGACTGTGCAGGCCATGGGTCTGAAGAGAATGCCTACGCGGGGAATTCGCACTGTGACTCATGCTCCGCCTGTCAGGCTTGCCACACAGTAGCGCTTTCGCACTCTGCCCCCATCCTGTCTTCTGTTTTCCACGCGTTCGCTCTGCCCCATGCGGCAGCGGATCAATTTGCCAGCGCCGACGCCGCGCTGCGCCAAAAACCACCGATTTCCTGATCTTCAGGCCCGTATTGGGTCTGTACTTGCTGCCGGCAGAGCTTTTTGGGGTTTTCACCCCATATGCACGTCCGGATCACCGCGATTTTGCCCAATCGCACCGCTTGTATTTCAGGAGATTTCATGAGCAATCCTCGCTTTTCCAACATGCCCGCTGCGCTGGTTTTGCTGGCAGCATCCATGGGGAATTCCCAGGTCAGCGCGCAAACTTTCACCGACGCACCAGCACCGCCGGCCTACCGCTCCGCGCTTGAGGGCTACCAGCCTTATACCGACGAGAAAATTGTCAACTGGAAGGAAGCCAACGACAACGCGGGCCGGATTGGCGGCTGGCGCGAGTACGCCAAAGAGGCGAGTGAGTCTCAAACGCCAGAGGGAGAAGCCAAACCCGATACCGACGCAGCGCCGGCCAAACCGCAAAGGGAAAAGCCATGAAAGCGATTTTTCGATTGACTGCTTTGGGAGCGGCAAGCCTTGTGCTGGCGGGTTGCGCATCGGTCAACATCGACCAGACCGTGCGTGACACCAACGAGGAGGCCAACACCTTCACCGGCGGCAAGCTTGAGTTGAGCCGCACCGAGCAGCAGCAGCAGGCCCGCAGCAAGCTGGCAGTCGAGCTGCTGGCCGAGCCGATAACCATGGATGGCGCCGTACAGCTGGCTTTGGCCAATAGCCCGGCCGTTCAAACCTTACTGGCCCAGAGCTGGTCCGAAATGGCCTTGGCGAATCAACGGGGCCGCATAGCCAACCCGGTTTTTTCTTTTCAACGTCTACGCTTTGGCGCGGAGCTGGAGCTGGAACGGCTACTGTCTTTTGGTTTGCTAGACCTGCTGACGCTGCCGCAACGGCAGCTGATATCTCGAGCCGAGGTCGAGCAATTCAAGATTCAGCTTATCGCCGATGTGGTCGCCCACGTCACGCTGGTGCGTCAGGCGTGGGTGCGCGCGGTAAGTGCACAGCAGACCTTGCAATATGCGAAACAGGTCAACAGCACCGCGCAAGCCAGTAGCGAGCTGGCGCGGCGGATGCAGCAAGTGGGCAATTTCACCAGACTACAGCGGGCACGTCAGCAGGCCTTTTATGCGGACAGCGTCGCGCAGCTGGCATCGGCCGGAAACGCCGCCACCGCAGACCGCGAGGAATTGATTCGCCTGTTGGGCTTGACCGATACGCAGTCCACGCAGTTGAAGCTCCCCGATCGACTGCCGGATCTGCCGAAAGAGCCACGCCAGCCAAGCGTGGTCAATGCCGACGCGATGCAGCAGCGTCTGGATGTGCGACTGGC
>JAYWDL010000404.1:0-3622 GCA_043779865.1 Polaromonas sp. | reverse complement strand
GGCTGGGTCAACCCGATGATCGTCAGCACGTCCACTGTGCTGACGGCGCTGTTGCTGCTCATCGCTGGCGTCTATCAGTTTTCGCGCCTCAAACACGTGTGTCTTTCGCGCTGCCGCACGCCCTTGGGCTTCTTGCTCGGGGAGTGGCGCGCTGGCGTGCGTGGGGCCTTCGTGATGGGGCTGCGGCATGGCCTGTTTTGCGTTGGCTGCTGCTGGGCGCTGATGGCCTTGCTGTTCGTGGGTGGGGTCATGAACCTCGCCTGGATCGCCGCGCTGTCAATTGCGGTCGCGATCGAGAAATTGGCGCCGCGTGGGGAACGACTGGCGGCGGCCCTTGGGCTTGGGCTGATTGTCGCTGGTCTGGTCAAGTTGCTGGCCCTCGCGATCTAGGGTCTTGCTAAATCGCACTTTTGCGGCGGCCGAAATCGCCGTAGGTCGGTCGTTAACGCTGCATTGCCGACACTCAAGCGGAACCCGTTGACCGGCTGGGTTGAGTTCGTTCTGCCATTCAGCCACAACACGGCGCACTCGACTTACCTACAAGTAGAATCGGCCTACAGCCCATACAGGACGGGCGCAAGTAGCTACGTATTCGATAGCATCTGAAACCCGGCGGCAGACTGCCGCACACTGCGGCCAGCCTGATGGTGGCGACTTGGACCGCCCGTATTCGCGCGAAACCGGCGGCTTTCCGCTGGCCTCGCTCAAGCAGATGAAATACTGGCCGCCCGTGGGCCGGGTGGACAATGTCTACGGCGACCGCAAGCTGTCCTGCACTTGTGCGCCCGTCAGTGACAACGCCTGACACTGATTAAAAAGCAGGGGGAGTGCTGTCAATGCTCGCCGCCAGCAATGACAGACAATCCCTTATTCTGCAACTTACGAAAACGCCATGAAACCAACACTTGCCCTGCTCACCATCGCCGCTTTTGCCTCCAGCGCTTTTGCCGTTTCACCGCCCGAAACACTGCCTTCCGGCGTGAAGGTGGTGCACACCGTCGATGGCACGGGTCCTCAGCCTACGGCTTCGGATACCGTCAAAGTCCACTACCGCGGTACCCTCGCCGACGGCAAGGAATTTGACAGCTCCTACAAGCGCGGCACGCCGGCCACTTTCCCGCTTAGCCGCGTGGTGCCCTGCTGGACACAAGGCATGCAGAAAATCAAGGTCGGCGGCAAGGCAACATTGACCTGCCCGCCAGCCACTGCCTATGGCGATCGCGGCGCAGGAAGTTCAGTGCCACCGAACGCGACACTGACCTTTGAGGTCGAGCTGCTGGCTATCGAGAAATAAGCGAAATCTTCGCCGCCTGAAAATTCGCCTACAGATCGGCGTTCAGGGTGGTGAGCAGAACCGCGTTGAAGGCGTCGGCCTGCTCAAATTGAACCCAGTGCCCTGCCGCGGCTATCAGGTTGAAAGCCTTGAAATGGGGCGCTTTTTGCAGGGCGGTCTGTAGCGCAGCCAGTTGCCCCTGAAACAGCGCGTCTTCACGGCCGTAAATGGCATATAGCGGGCAATGCAGCCGAGGCAGTGCGCGCACCAGCACATCGGTGCGCGACAGGCTGCGTCCCTGCATGCGGTCGCGCAGCACGTTGGCCACATGCAGGCGCAACGCCAGTTCGGTAATGGCCTGCGGGTGATGCAGCATTAACGCGGCCAGGTTGCCACGGTGAACGGCATCGCGCTGGCCGGCGTCCTTGAAATGACGCCAGGCCCGGAGGTGAAACGGCGTGTCGGGCGCTATGCCCATGCCGGGCGCGCCGACAAGGAGCAGCCGCGCCACCCGCGCCGGAAACTGCGCCGCCACGAAGCCGGCAACCATGCCGCCAAAGGAAAAGCCGACCAGATCGCAGGCATCGCTTCCGAGCAGGCAATTCAGCCCTTGCTCAAGCAGTTCAGGAATCGCATCGGCGTCTGTGCCATGCAAGGGAGCGGCGGAGTCGCCAAAGCCGGGCAGATCGGGCACCAGAACCCGGCGCCCGGATTCGGCGAGCGCAGCAATATTGCAAATCCAGTGCATCCAGCTGCCGCTGCCACCATGAAGCAACACAAGCGGCGCCAAGGCCGGATTGCAAGTGTCTTTGCCCCAAATATTCCAGACCATGGTGCCGGTGCCACAAGGGGTTTCTGTACGGGTTGCACTTGAAAGGAGCGCTTGCGCTTCAGAAGGTAGTTCAACAGGAGATTCAGGTGTCATTCCTTGTTTATACCTTCGCGCAAAAACGCAGCAGCCTCAATCGAACAGGCCGTCAAATCCATTGACGGGCTCAAATCGCTTGTTTCGATAGCACAAGCGCGTGGGACCTGGCAGTGCCTGCTCGCGCACCGAGTGGCGCACGTCGCCGGGGTAGCAGATCACCCGGCCGCCTTCATGGTCGAAGGGCTCGGGCTGGATCACCGGCGGCCGGCGTCCCCGCGCCGCAACCAGCACGCTGTTCACATCGGCATGGCGCGCCAGATGCGCCAGACTCATGATCTGCGGCGGTGCAAGCTCAATCTGGCCGGCCCAGTACTGCTGTAGCGCGGTGCGCGGACTGAGCCAGATACTCTCGGTAGTTTCATGGTCGTCATGGCGCGCGACCTGCCCCGGCGGCACTGCGGCTACAAAAAACCGGGTGTCGAAACGTTTGTTCATCACCGAGGGCGAGGTAGGGGTGATCCAGCGTGACCAGGGCACGAGGCTACAGGTCTGAAGGCGCAGTGCCATCCGGGCCAGTACTGCATTAAAAGGCAGGCCTTCGCCCAACAGAACGGCAGCCTGCGTGTGCCAGCCTGCAGGGCCGGGGAATGCAACAGAAGCATCCTGCGCAAACAGCACGCCCGACTCTTCAAAGGCTTCCCGCAAGGCCGCGACATACAGCCCGCCCGCCGTGGGTTCGTTGATGTCGGCTTCGTTCAGGCCGGCGTGCAGCATATGCAGGGGCTGGTCCAGATGGGCCGCCACGTCCAGTTCGGCATCTGCCGCATCGACCTTGCCGCCCGGAAATACATAAGCACCGCCCAGCACGTCGGACAGACTGTGGCGTTTCATCAGGAACACCTCCAGGCCGCCAGGCACATCGCGCAGCATCACCACCGTGGCGGCCGGGCGCACGGGTGTGGTGACAATTTCCAGATTCAATTCCATGGTCCGCTTTCATTGGGGGGAGACAGGGCCGATACCGTACAACCGGGGTGCATAGGCTATCAGAAGCGCGGTAGACCCTGGATGCGGGACTGGCGACACCAGCCCCGCCCTAAAACCATCCCATCGTGCTTACCCTGCCAACTCCTTCAGCCATTGCATGGCTTGCATCAGCTCATCGTGGGTGATTTCGTGAGCACTGTGGAATTCGGTGTAGCGCAACTTGATCGGCAGCGTCTGGGCCTTGCTTCGAATGGTACGGGCGCTGGCCACCGGAATCATTGGGTCCACCGTGACTCAAGCACCTGTGCAATCTGCTGGCGATTCAGGGCGGCGCTTCAGCGCACCGCAGGCAGAGAGAACGTGTCCATCGCAAGGATGCCGTACATCACCTCGCGGCTCAGGTAGTCTGGCGCAGCATCGTCATCACCCGCGCCCAGCGCAAAAAACAGGGGTAAAAAGTGGTCTTCACTCGGGTGCGCACGACGGGCATCAGG
>JAYWDL010000403.1:0-3635 GCA_043779865.1 Polaromonas sp. | reverse complement strand
CAAGGTGTGACCGTCCACATCCACGCGCTTGCCGTTACTCTCCATTTCCAGCTGCTGTAAATACGCCGGCCAGCGGCGCAGGGCACTGCTATAGGGCGCGATGCTGCGGCTGGCGAAGCCGTGAAAGTTGCGGTACCAGACATCGAGCAGGCCCAGGCGCACAGGCAGGTTATGCGCCAGCGCTGCACCGCGAAAATGCTCGTCCATCGCATGCGCGCCAGCCAGAAATTCGCGAAAACCCGTCGAGCCAATCGCGATGGCAATGGGCAGCCCGATGGCCGACCACAGCGAATAGCGCCCGCCCACCCAGTCCCAGAAGCCAAAGGTCGTGGTGATGCCAAAGTCATTTGCGGCTTTGACGTTGGTCGTCAGCGCGGCGAAATGCCGGCCGATGCCCTTTCCGCCCTGCGCCTCAAACCAGCGCCTGGCCGAATGCGCGTTGGTCATGGTCTCAAGGGTGGTGAAGGTTTTGGAGGCGATCAGGAACAGCGTGTTCCCGGGTTTCAGGTTTTTGAGAACGCCGGCCAGCTCATCGCCATCAATGTTCGAGACAAAGTGAAAATGCTTGCCCGTCGCAGCAAATTCACGCAGCGCCAGCACCGCCATTTGCGGTCCCAGGTCCGAGCCGCCAATGCCGATGTTGACAATATCGGTAATGGCTTCGTCGCCGCGCACCTGCTCTGCGTAGGCCAGCAGGGCGTCCAACGTGGCATCAACCTGCAGTTGCGCATCTGCTATGCTTTTTATAGCAACTTGCGTACGTCCGTCCTGCGGTAGAGGCGGATTTCTTAATAAAAAGTGCATCACCGCCCGATGCTCGGTGCTATTGATCAGCTCCCCGGCAAACATCGCATCGCGGTGCGACTCCAGCCCGCATTGCCGCGCCAGTTCCAGCAGCAAGGCCTGGCTGTCAGCGTCAATCAGGTTTTTCGACAGGTCGGCAAAAACATGCGGCGCCTCCTGGCTGAAATTTTCAAAGCGCTGGGCGTCTTGAGCAAACGCCTGGCGCAGGTCGAAGGCTTTGCCTGTCGCATCAAACAAAGCCTGCAGTTCAACCCAGGCCGGGGTGCGGTCACAACGAAGGCGGTTCATGGTGCCGCCAGCATCAGTTGCTCAAGCTTGACGGCGTCCGCCGCAAAGGCGCGAATGCCTTCAGCCAGCTTTTCGGTCGCCATCGCGTCTTCGTTGAGCGCGTAACGGAAGCTGGCTTCGTCAAAATTCACGGCAGGCAAGTCCAGCGCCGCCGCAGCGCTGCCGTCCAGCGCACGTTCCAGCGGCGCGTCGCTTGCTGCCAGTTGGGCCAGGAACTCGGGGCTGATGGTCAGCAAGTCGCAGCCCGCCAGCGCCGTGATCTGGCCGACGTTACGAAAACTCGCTCCCATGACTTCGGTCGGAATGCCAAAGTGCTTGTAGTGCTTGTATATCTCGCGCACCGACTTCACGCCCGGGTCATGGGCCCCCGCATTCGCAGCCTCGTCCCAAGCACCGCCTGCCGATTTTTTGTACCAGTCGTAAATCCGGCCCACGAACGGGGAAATCAATTGCACCCTGGCCTGCCCGCAAGCGACCGCCTGGCAAAACGAAAACAGCAGTGTGAGATTGGTATGGATACCGCGCCGCTCCAGTTGCTCGGCAGCCTGAATGCCTTCCCAGGTGGCGGCTACCTTGATCAATACCCGGTCAATGTGAATGCCCTCGGCCTGGTAAAGCTCAATAAGACGTTCGCCACGCGTGACGCTGGCATTGGTATCAAAGCTCAGGCGGGCATCGACTTCGGTCGATACGCGGCCCGGAATGATGGACAGGATTTCGCAGCCAAAGCGCACCAGCAGCCGGTCCATGGTTTCATCCAGCGCCCGGTTCTTGAAGCGGCCCACAGTGTCTTTTAGCAGCGGCGCGTAATCGGCTTTTTGCACCGCCTTGAGGATTAGCGAAGGGTTGGTGGTGGCATCTTGCGGCTTGAACTGGGCCAATTGCCTGAAGTCGCCGGTATCGGCCACCACAGTCGTGAATTTTTTCAGGGCGTCGAGTTGTGTCATGGCATGAGCGCCAGCCAATGGCGCGAAGTTTTGTCAGGGGCCGGTTGAAGCGCACCGTGTCAACACGGGGGGTCACAGCAAGTCACCGAGTGTAGTTACCATTATGCCCATAGAATATGAAACTTTATTACCAAGACAACTTCTCACCATGAGTTTTGACCTCATCCTGTTTGGTGGCACCGGAGATCTGGCATGGCGAAAAATCATGCCTGCCCTGTTTCAGGCTTTTCGTCACGGATCGCTACCGGCTGACGGCCGCATCGTGGGCGTGGCACGCGACGATTTGTCTGACGAGCAGTACCGGGCGCTCATCAAGTCGCGCTTTGACCATGTCGAACTGGCCAAGCGTCCCAGCGAGGAGGAGTTTTCGCGCTTTGCGGCGCTGCTCGCTTACCTGCGCATGGACCTGTCCAACCCGTCCGACTATGCCCAGCTGGCGGCCAGGCTGCAGCAGCGGCCTGCCGATGTGGTCGTGATGTATGTGGCCACGGCCCCCGGGCTTTTCACCACGGTATGCGAGCAGATCGCTGCCGCCGGCCTGAATGGCCCGCAAACGCGGGTGGTGCTTGAAAAACCGCTGGGCCACGATTCAGCCTCGAATCGCGCCATCAACGAAACCGTGCGCAGCGTGCTTACCGAGCAGCAGATATTCCGCATCGACCATTACCTGGGCAAACCGTCGGTGCAAAACCTGTTTGCCCTGCGCTTCGGCAATTCACTGTTTGAGCCGCTGTGGCGGCGCGAGCACATCGCCAACATCCAGATCACGATTGCCGAAGAGCTGGGCGTGGAAAAACGCGGCGCGTTTTACAACAACACCGGCGCGCTGCGCGACATGGTGCAAAACCATGCGCTACAGCTGCTTTGCGCCGTGGGCATGGAGCCGCCCATCAACTCGCATGCCGATGCCATTCGCGACGAAAAGCTCAAGGTCTTGCGTTCGCTCAAACCCTGGACGCCCGAAACCCTGAGCCAGCACGTCATTCGCGGTCAGTATGCGGCCGGCACGATTGATGGAGAGGCCGTGCCCGCCTACCGCAATGAGCCGGGCGTGAACCCGGACAGCCGCACCGAAACCTTTGTTGCCCTGCGTACCGAGATTGCCAACTGGCGCTGGGCGGGCGTGCCGTTTTACATCCGTACCGGCAAGCGGCTGGCCGCTCGTGACGCGCACATCGAGGTGAACTTTCGCCCCGCACCCCACGCGATTTTCAATTCGCCGCAGGGCTGTAACGAGGGAAACCGGCTGGTGATCAATCTGCAGCCCAGGGACGGCCTGGAGCTGCACTTGCTGGCGCAGGGTGCCGACCAGCGCCATCGCCGTGGCACCCCTACGCTGGAACCGGTGCAGCTCGACCTTGATTTTGACAAGCGTTTTGGCTTCGAGCGGGTCGGCGCCTACGAGCGGCTGCTGCTCGATGTGATTGACGGGCGGCTTAACCTGTTTGTACGTAGCGACGAGCAGGAAGAAGCCTGGCGCTGGGTGGAGCCCATTCTGGACCGATGGAGCCACGACACGACGGGGCCCCGCCCCTATGCAGCAGGCACCTGGGGGCCCAGCGCTTCCAGCGCCATGATTGCCAGAGACGGCTATTG
>JAYWDL010000402.1:0-3638 GCA_043779865.1 Polaromonas sp. | reverse complement strand
AGGTATACACAAATACCACCGCGCTGATGACGCCAGCGGCAAAACGCAGCACCGGCCAGGCGGGCGGAAACTGCCAGGCCATCGCCAGCGTCAGCACGCCGGTGGCCACCAGCCCGGCGCGCACCAGCGACGAATAGGCCAGCAAAGGCAGCCAGCGCAAACGCGCCCAAATCCACGGCTGCAGCGTGCAGAGCAAGGCGCCCAGCAGGTAGCCCAGATAGTTGGCGCTGGCCAGCCAGCTGGCGCCAGGCAAATCGACCACGCCGTCGTTCAGCATCATGGGCAATATCGGCGTGAAGGCAAACCGGCCTATGCCCATGGCCACGGCCAGCGCGACCAGGCCGGCCAGCGCGATGGGCCAGGGGCCGGGCGATGCGGCTGCGTGCCTGTTTTTAGCGTCTTGAGACGTCAGTGCCATGCAATATTTCCATTCTTTTAGTTTTTTTGACCTGTGAGCTTTAGGCTCTGTTCAGGACGAACGGTTCAATGTTCATCAGGCCGGACCTGCAGGTCAAGTAGAAGCTGGGCACAGGCATTGTCCTTATTCAAACGCCTCAAAGACCTCGTTCAGCCTGTCCACATAGCGCAGCTTTTCCGCAGCGCCGATGAAACTCGCCTCAAAGCTGTTGCGCGCCAGCGTGTAGGCATGCTGGGCGTTGAGGTGGGCAGCGGCAAAGGTCTGCGTGAAATTCTCATTCATGTAGCCGCCAAAGTAGGCCGGGTCGTCGGAGTTGACGGTGGCCACCAGCCCGGCGTCTAGCAGTTGGCGCAGGTTGTGGCTGGCCAGGTCCGGAAACACGCAGAGCTTGAGGTTGGACAGCGGGCAGACGGTGAGCGCAATGCGGTCCTTGGCCAGCCGCTGCATCAGCGCCGCGTCCTTGCTGGACTGCACGCCGTGGTCAATCCGCTCGACCTTGAGCACATCAAGTGCCGTCCAGACATAGGCTGGCGGCCCCTCTTCGCCGGCATGCGCGACCAAGTGAAAACCCAGTTCGCGGCAACGCGTAAACACGCGGGCAAACTTTTCGGGCGGGTTGCCGATCTCGCCTGAATCGAGCCCGACACCAATCAGCTTGTCACGGTACGGCAGCGCCTGCTCCAGCGTTTCAAACGCGTCTTCTTCGCTGAGGTGGCGCAGGAAGCACAGGATCAATGAGGCGCTCACGCCCAGCTCGGCCTTCGCATCCACGCAGCCGCGGTGCAGGCCATGAATCACGGTTTCCATGGGGACGCCCCGGGCGGTGTGCGTCTGCGGGTCGAAAAACAGCTCGGCGTGGATCACCTTGTCTTGCGCGGCGCGCAGCAGGTAAGCCTGCGCCATGTCATAGAAATCCTGCTCCGTCAGCAGCACACTGGCGCCGGCGTAATAAATATCCAGAAAGCTCTGCAGATTGGTGAAGGCGTAGGCACGGCGCAGCTCGTCCACGCTGGCATACGGGAGCGCCACGCCGTTACGCTGCGCCAGCGTAAAGATCAGCTCGGGCTCCAGCGAACCCTCGATATGAATGTGCAGCTCGGCCTTGGGCATGCGCCTGAGCAGTTCGGGCAGGCGGTCGGCGGCAACGGGTTTGACAACAAATTCAGGCTGCTTCATTCCAACTCCAAAAAGAAAAGCTGCCCGAAGGCAGCCCAGAAACGCAAAATACAGGCGCCCCGGCCCCATGGCCCGGAGCATCGCCTGATTATCATCAGTTGCCCGGAACCTTGCCTTCCACGCCCTTGCCGTAAGTCTTCAGGCCGCCCAGGAACTTGTCATCAGCGACCACATCCCTGGCGACCAGTTCCTTGCCGGTATTGTCCGTGATCGGGCCTTTCCAGATGGCGAAGCTGCCGTCTTGATGTAGTACTGACCCCAGTTGATCACGGCGGAAACCAGGTGGGCTTTCGGGCCGTAGGCCGTCATGTCCGAATCCCAGCCAAAGGCGCGCTTGCCCATTTTTTCGGCGGTCTGCAGCACGGCCGACGAGTCGGTGTTCTGGATCAGCACATCGGCGCCGCCATTGATCAGCGCGGTGGCGGCTTCGGTTTCTTTCGGTGGGTTGAACCACTCGTTGACCCAGACCACCCTGGTCTTGACATTCGGGTTGGGGGAGCGGTCATATGTCTTCTGGATATCCGGAAATTTCTTTTTCTTAAGACTTTTAGCCTCTGTGCGCAGAAGGGACGGGCGCAGGCAGCTATGTTTTTTGTAGCATCCGGCGACCGGGCAATACAAGGGCAATCGCTGTATGTTCACCGCCAGCCGCCCTGCCGGCGCGTCAGTATCCTCCCGCAAGCTTGATGCCACCCCGGCGTCACCCTGGCGTGCGCAGGAAGGTGGATACCTGTTGATCCAGACGGGTAATATGAAGCTGTGCAGCCCGCCAGCAGCCCGATTGTTTTAACCTGAGACGCATGACCTTTTCCTCTTCAGCCGTTCAGCCGACCATCAAAACCATCCGCTTCATCCGGCGCGGCGAAGTGGTCAATCTCGGCAATGTAGCACCCGAGCGCACGCTGCTGGAGGTGCTGCGCGAAGACCTTGGCAGCACCGGCACCAAGGAAGGCTGCGGCGAAGGCGACTGCGGCGCCTGCACCGTCGTGCTGGGCCAGATCGAAAATGGCGCTCTGCGCTTTCGCGCCATCAACAGCTGCATCCGGCTGGCGCATTCCATCGACGGCATGGCGCTGTGGACGGTGGAAGACATCGCCGCTCAGGACGGCAGCCTGCACCCGGCGCAGGAAGCGATGCTGCAGTGCCACGGTTCCCAGTGCGGCTTTTGCACACCCGGCTTCGTGATGAGCCTGTTCGGCATGTACCAGAACCATGTCAGCCAGGGCAAACGCCTCACCCGGTCTCTGGCGCAGGAAGAGCTCTCGGGCAACCTGTGCCGCTGCACCGGCTACCGGCCGATTCTGGACGCAGCGCAAATGATGGGCAGCTTGCCGCCGGTGATGCTTGACGAAGCCGGTTTGCTATCAAAACTGGAGCTGCTTGCGCCCGCCCCTTATGCGCTGGATCCCGATTCGGCTTATAAATTGCCGCGCACGCTGGCCGACTTGCTCAAGGCCCGTGCCGCGAATCCGAAGGCGCAACTCGTGGCCGGCTGCACCGATGTGGGACTGTGGGTGACCAAGCTGCACCAGCAGTTTGACGAAATACTCGACCTCACCCAGGTCCGCGAGTTGCGCCGCATTGAAGACCATCCGGACCATATCGCCGTGGGTGCGGCTGTGCCGCTGGCCGATGCCTTTGCCGCGCTGGTGCAGGACCGCCCGCAACTGCACAACTTCGCCAGCCGTTTTGCCGGCCTGCCGGTGCGCAACGCGGGCACGCTGGGCGGCAACGTCGCCAACGGCTCGCCGATTGGCGACTCGATGCCGCTGCTGATTGCGCTGCGGGCCAGCGTGGTTCTCATCAGTTTTCGCGGCCAGCGCGAGTTGCCGCTGGAGCAGCTTTACACCGGTTACCGCACCAATGTGATGGCGGCTGACGAGGTGCTGGCCTGGATCAAGGTGCCCAAACCGGGGCTGCCCGAATTGCTGCAGGTTTACAAAATCTCCAAGCGCTACGACGACGATATTTCCGCCGTCTGCCTGGCGATCAACCTGTACATCGACAAGGGCGTCGTGGTTCAGGCGTCGATCGGCGCAGGCGG
>JAYWDL010000401.1:0-10246 GCA_043779865.1 Polaromonas sp. | reverse complement strand
GCAATGGCGTCACGTCCGGACTGCTGGGCGGGCAGGATATTTTTACCGTGCCAGGCATGCAGGAAAAACTTCAAGCGCAGCTGCGCGGAATCGGTGGGGGTTTCCTGCCGGAATATCTGGCGCGGCCGCACGTCATCACCGGTCAACTGGTTGAAAAGCAGCTGCAGCGGGCAGCGCGTGTAGTTCCCATGAGCTATGCCTGGCGCCGTGCGGGCGCTGGTACCGTGGGGCGCGCCTTGCAGTGGTGGCTTGCACAACTGGAAAATCCCGCCACCAGAAAAGCGCTGCTGGAGCGTGTTCGTTCGTTTTAAACCCGACTTCCCGACGGGCGCGCCCCGGCTGCGTGTAGAGTGTGCTCATGGCATTCGTTGATGCTTGCGCTGTGATGACGAACCCACCCCCTTTCCTCCACTCATAAAAAGTACAAAGACATGACCCCAAAATCCCGCCCCGCTTCTTCTAAACCCGCCACGCTGCGTCATATTGCCGTGGTGGGCGCCGGCATTGCCGGCATCACCTGCGCGCGAACGCTGGCGCAAGCCGGACATCGCGTCACTGTCTTCGAAAAAAGCAGGGGAGCCGGCGGCCGAATGGCAACCCTCGAGACCGAGTTTGGCGGGTTTGACCACGGCGCGCAGTATTTC
The DNA here is from genome assembly GCA_043779865.1 of Polaromonas sp. Lineage (GTDB taxonomy): Bacteria > Pseudomonadota > Gammaproteobacteria > Burkholderiales > Burkholderiaceae_C > Polaromonas. The sequence continues at coordinate 9,602 of JAYWDL010000401.1, read as the reverse complement.
ACCGTGCGCGACGAACGCTTTGAACAAGCGCTGGCCGCTGCCTCTGGCCTGGTACGCCCCTGGAGCGCCAATACCGTCCAGATTCTGGATGAGCTGGGACAGGTCGTCGCCGCTTCGCTGCCCGCCAGGGAAGCCCACTGGGTCGCCACGCCCGGCATGAATGCACTGGTTCGGCAATGGGCCCAGCCGCTGGCCGACGCCGGCCGCATGATGCTGGAAACCAGGGTCACGTTTATCGAACCCGACAAGCTTCATCCAGAACGCTGGCAATTGCAAACCGAAGGCCCGGGCGCAGGTGTGCATTCCGGCTTTGATGCCGTGGTGCTGGCGATTCCTTCTTTGCAAGCACATGCCTTGCTGCGCGATTCGCAACAGGCTGATCCCTTATTGACAGGGCTGGCGGGCGTGAGCGTGGCGCCGTGCTGGAGTCTGATGGTGGCCTTTCCGCAGGCGCTTCAGCCCACGCTTTCGAGCCTGGGTCCGCAGTGGAACGCTGCGCGCAGCACGCACCATCGCATTGCCTGGCTGGCCAGGGAGTCGTCCAAGCCCGGACGCGGACCGATTGAACGCTGGACGGTGCAGGCCAGCCCCGAATGGTCGCAGCGCCACCTGGAAGACGATGCCGAACGCGTCAAGGCCAAATTGCTCAAGGCCTTCACGGAAGTGACCGGCATACGCGCCGAGCCGCCGCATGCCGAAGTGCATCGCTGGCGCTATGCCCAGACCATCAAACCGCTCGGGAAAACGCATGCCTGGGATGCCGAATCAGGCATTGGCGCTTGTGGCGACTGGTGCCTGGGGCACCGGGTCGAGGACGGCTTTGTGTCGGGGCTGGAAATGGCGCTGGCCATTCTTTGACGGGTTAGTGCAGTGGGTCGGCAGGCTTATAGGGGGAGGTTCGCCCCCTCGCCCACTGGACCGCTGCATGCGGGCTCAATGGTCGCGGCGCTCGCCAGCTGGCTCGATGCCCGTGCGCATGACGGCCGTTGGCTGATCCGCATTGAAGACGTCGACACGCCGCGCTGTGTTCCAGGTGCAGAGCAGTCCATTCTTGAACAACTGGCTGCCTGCAGCCTGGTCCCCGACGAGCCGCCGGTTTACCAGTCGCAGCGCGCCGCCGTGTACCAGCAAGCTCTTGACCAACTTGTCGCCGCGGGCCTCGCCTATCCCTGCGGCTGCACCCGTCAGGACATCGCCGGTGCGCTGGCTGCGTCCGGTCTGGCACGGCAACGGCATGGCGAACTGGTTTATCCGGGCACTTGCCGCCAGGGCTTGAACGGACGTCCAGCACGGGCCTGGCGCTTTTTAACCGAAAAGAGTGCATCAAATACGGCTTTTACGCATACTGGACGTTCGAAAGCAGCTATCGAATCAGTAGCAACGTCAACGGCAGCCAGCCCGGATGGCGAAGTGGTCTGGCATGACCGGCGGCTGGGCGAACAACGCCAGAACGTCAGCCGCGATGTCGGCGACTTCGTTCTCCAGCGGGCCGACGGCTTGTGGGCCTACCAACTCGCGATGGTGGTCGATGATGCAGCGCAGCACATCACGCATGTGGTGCGGGGTGAAGACCTGGCCGACAACACGGCGCGGCAAATCCTGCTGCAGCGCGCCCTGGGACTGCCGACGCCGCGCTATCTGCACACGCCGCTGGTGCTGGGCGCAAACGGCGAAAAGCTGTCCAAGCAAAATGGCGCGCAGGCGCTGGACACGTCCCGGCCCCTGGTAGTCCTGAACCAGGCTGCAGCCATGCTGGGCCTGCAGCCACAAACCGGGGAAACTGCCACCGCGCTTGAGGCGTGGGTGAAAGAATGGAAAGACGCCGTGCTCCGTCCTGCGCCAAAGCCGTCGCACCAACGTTGAATTCAGACGCCGGATTTATTGGCCAACCATCCAGGCAAGGCAAACTATTCACATGTCTCATGCACGCACAATTGTCCTGACATCGCTAGCCATGACGGCATTTGCGGGCAATTCCCTGCTGTGCCGGCTCGCGCTCAAACACACCAGCATTGATGCAACCAGCTTTACGACCATCCGGTTGATCTCCGGCGCGTTGGTGCTTTGGCTGGTGACGCGCAGGTATCGCGGCCTCCAGGCTGGCGGGGGCAACTGGCTGTCGGCATTGGCGTTATTTTTTTATGCTGCCGGTTTTTCTTTTGCCTATGTGACCCTGCCTGCGGCAAGCGGTGCGCTACTGCTCTTTGGTGCGGTTCAGGCAACGATGATCGGCTATGGAATCTGGTCCGGAGAACGTCTGCGGAGACTGCAGCTCGTCGGTCTTGCCCTTGCTTTGAGCGGACTTTTGGGTCTATTGCTGCCAGGTCTCTCGGCACCGCCCCTGTACGGTTCGGTATTGATGTTGGGCGCAGGGCTTGCATGGGGCATTTATTCCTTGCGGGGGAAAGGTGCAGGCGACCCCACCCGGGTGACAGCGGGAAACTTCCTGCGGGCTGCTCCTGTCGCCATAGCCTTGAGCCTGTTCATGTTCAGCTTCAGCTTCAAAGGCGCATCGCTGGATGCTGCCGGATTCTGGTATGCGGTTTCGTCCGGTGCATTGACTTCTGGAATCGGGTACGCCATCTGGTACGCCGCACTGCCCGCATTGAAAGCCACGAATGCGGCAACCGTGCAGCTGAGCGTTCCGGTCATTGCGGCGTTGGGCGGAATTGCCTTTCTCGGTGAACCCATCACCCTGCGCCTGGGCTTGGCCTCGGCCGCTATTCTCGGTGGCATCGCGCTGGTAGTTCTGGAGAAGCATGCCGTGGGCGGCACCCCATAAACCGTACAAGGCTGCGCACTAAAATCAAGAGGTGACTGAAAACACCGCCCCCAACCCGCCCGCCTTGCCCGAAGGCGCTCCCGCTGACGTGAGTCATCCCCGCAACATTCGCAGTTTTGTGCGACGCACCGGCCGCACCACCGTCGGTCAGGCCAAGGCCTTTGCCGATGTCGGCCCGAAGTTCCTGCTGGCCTACACCGCAGCACCTATGGACTTCGCAGCCGTTTACGAACGCACGGCGCCCAGCATTCTGGAGATCGGCTTTGGCATGGGCGAAGCCACAGCGCATATTGCCGCCCTGATGCCGGAAAAAAACTTCCTCTGCTGCGAAGTGCATACGCCCGGCATCGGCGCGCTGCTCAAGCGCATTGACGAGCAGGCGCTAACCAACATTCGCATCCTGCAGCATGACGCGGTCGAGGTGATTGACCACATGCTGCCCCCTAGCAGCCTGGACGGCGCGCACATCTTCTTTCCCGACCCGTGGCACAAGACAAAACACAACAAGCGCCGGCTGATCCAGACCCCGCTGATTGCCAAACTGGCGGCCCGGCTCAAGCCCGGCGGCTACCTGCATTGCGCGACCGACTGGCAGCCTTATGCCGAGCAGATCCTCGAAGTACTGAGTGCCGAGCCGCTGCTGAAAAATACGGCTGACGCATCCAGCGATGGTTATGCGCCCAAGCCCGATTACCGGCCCCTGACCAAGTTTGAAAACCGTGGCATCAGGCTTGGGCATGGCGTCTGGGACGTGGTGTTCACCCGTGCGTAAATGTGTGTCTGAAGCCGCGTCTGTGTCGGCGTGAGCACGCTGCCAGCGCACGGCGGCCTCCTGACGCGCCACGGTGTCAGCCCGAGTTGCGTCGGCTTGCCGGCAGGCCACTGGCCCACGATCACTGATTTCCTGGTAGAACGCTTTCCCGCCATCACGCGGGAAACCTGGCTTGAGCGCATGGGCGCAGGTCTGGTGGTCGATGAATTTGGCGGCATCGTCACACCGGAGCGGCCTTACCGGGGCCACATGCGCGTGTACTACTACCGCGCGCTAGAGGTCGAAGCCCGCATTCCGTTCGAAGCCGCCGTGCTGTTTCAGAACGAGCACCTGGTCGTGGCCGACAAACCGCATTTTCTGCCCGTCACGCCCTCAGGTCACTACCTGCAGGAAACCCTGCTGGTACGGCTGAAAAACCAGTTTGGGCTGGACAGCCTGATACCGATTCACCGCATCGACCGTGAAACCGCCGGCCTGGTGCTGTTTTCAGTCAAACCCGGGGAGCGTGACGCCTACCAGGCTTTGTTCAGACGGCACGAAGTCAGCAAGCACTACGAAGCCATTGCCCCATGGCGCTCTGAGCTGCAGTTTCCGCTGCTGCGTAAAACCCGGATTGTTGAAGATGAGCCCTTCTTCCGGCAACGCGAAATGCCGGGCCAACCCAATAGCGAGACGTCCATCGAAGTGCTGGAGGTAAAAGGTGGCTTGGCAAGATACGCCTTGAACCCCGTCACCGGCAAAAAACACCAGTTGCGCGTCCACATGAACGCACTGGGCATTCCGATTTTGAACGACCGGATGTATCCGCCGGTGCCATTTACGCTAGACGACGACTACACCCAGCCGCTGCAACTGCTGGCGAAGTCGATTGCCTTTACCGACCCGCTCACCGGGAAGGCAAGGCGGTTTGAAAGCCGCTTCGGTTTGCTGCTGGGTTAAAAACTATCATTTTGATAGCTGCCTGCGCTTGCTCTATAAGCGCAGGCAGCTGATTTTTCATGTAAAGCGGGAATCATTCCTCTGGCGGTCATTGCCGCGCAGGCGGAAATGACGCAACCGGGATGGGCCTGTGCCAGCCCGGAGGGCGGATGGCGTTTCGATTCGCACTCAGCCTCAGGCCTTGATTTCGCTGGCCGTGATCTGGTACTTGAAGTCATCGGGCTCGTAAGGGTCAAAACGCCCGCTCGCGTTCTCGGCCATGGGGTACATGAAGAAACCCAGCTTTTCACCTTTCGAGTTTGGCAAAGCCACGTCATGTGCGGTGTTGTAAGCCATCCAGTTGCCTTCCCAGCCGCCAAACAGCGCCTTGTAGCCAAACGCTGAGGGCACCAGGCGAATGCCGTCAGGCCTTGCGCTTGCGCCTGTGGCAAAACAGCCGCACTGGTCGCGGCAAGAGCGGTTTGCAGGAAATGGCGACGGGACAGGAATTCGGTAAGCTTGGACACCAAGCTTATCTTCAAATTGACAAGAGACTGGGGTACAAGGTTTTATTTGCTATTAAAAGAATAGCTGCTTGCGTCCGTTCAGTCTGCGCATTCCAGCTGTTTTATCTAAAAACAGGTGACTATTCAGGACTTCAAGACCCATCAGAGCGTGCGGTGCATCTGTCAGTAAGTCTCCAGATGCAGGCGGCCTTCTGTTTTGAGCGCCGCACCCACCGTGTCCCACGACAGGCCGGCCTGCTGCGCCACGTCGCGCAGGGCGAGCACCACGCCTTCTTCCATGCTTTTCAGGCCGCAGACGTAGAAGCAAGTACCCGGGTCCTGAAGCAGCAAGCCCAGATCGGCGGCGCGCTCGCGCATCACGTCCTGCACATAGCGTTTGGGCGCGTTGGGCGTGCGCGAGAACGCAAAATTGATGTCGATGAAGTCCTTGGGCAGGCTTTGCAAGGGGCCAAAGTAAGGCAGCTCTTCCTTGGTGCGGGCGCCGAAGAACAGCATCAGTTTGCCTTCCTCGAACTTGCCCGACTTGCGCAGGCGGCGGCGCCATTCGGTCATCGCCCGCATTGGCGCGCTGCCGGTGCCGGTGCAGATCATCACGATATTTGAACGCGGATGGTTGGGCATCAAAAAGCTTACGCCGAAAGGGCCAATCACCTGCACCGCATCGCCCACCTGCAGGTTGCACATGTAGTTCGAGCCGACACCGCGAACCGGGTTGCCCTGATGGTCTTGCAGCACCCGCTTGATCGTCAGCGACACGTTGTTGTAGCCGGGCCGCTCGCCATTGCGGGGGCTGGCAATCGAGTACTGGCGCACATAATGCGGCCGTCCGCTGGCGTCAATGCCCGGTGGAATAATGCCGATGGACTGGCCTTCGAGCACAGGAAAAGGCATCCGACCGAAGTCCAGAACGATGTGATGCGTGTCGTACTCGCGGCCAACTTGGGTGACTCGCACATTGCCAACGACCGTGGCGGTGATGAACTTGTCGGCCGCCTTGGGGCCATAGAGATTGGTGTAGCCGTGCGCTGCCGACCAGGGCGGCAGCGTCGCGCCGTACTGGGCGCTGTTGAAAACAGTTTCGCCACTGGCCGCAGCAGGTAGCGAAGGATTGACAGGTTCAATGTCGGGCGTCGCGCCGGCGGCTACGCCCTCAGCGGCAAGTTCCTCTGGCGTGAGTTCAGGCGGCAACTCGTCCCAGCCGAATTGCTCGGTGTTGCTGTACGCTTTGACGCGCGGCAGCGTTCGCCAGTTGTCAATGGAACCGGTCGGGCACGGAGAGATGCAGGCCATGCAGAAATTGCATTTATCGGCATCAACCACGTAGTTGAGCGAATCATGCGTGATCGCACTGACCGGACAAATAGCTTCGCAGGTGTTGCAGCGAATGCAGATTTCAGGGTCAATCAGGTGTTGCTTGATAACGTGTATTTCGGTCATGTCCATGGCGGTTCCCGGTAATCGGCTGAGGGCAAACAGGGGCACTCAAAGCCCCCTGAATTTATCTACTTGACCCTGAAGCGCCCAGTCGCCGCCGGGCCGCCCCAAGGCGACTGCGGCCCCCTCGGGGGGCAGCGCAGTACGCGAAGCGACAAGCGTGGGGGCCAGTTCCACCGACAGGCCGCCCTTAGGCGGAACAGCCCCCTCGGGGGGCAGCGCAGTACGCGAAGCGACAAGCGTGGGGGTCAATTGAATCGCACGTACTCGAAGTCCACCGGCTGGCGATTGATGCCCATGACCGGCGGCGCGATCCAGTTGGCGAACTTGCCTGGCTCAACGACGCGGCCCATCAGGCTGGCCACATAGGCGCGGTCTTCGCTGCTTGGCAGCCATTGACCCACCGAGGCATTCCATTCGGCATCCGACACGACGCGACCATCGGGCGACACCTTGACCTTCGACAGCGAGCCGATGTTGCGGTTAAATGCCTTGTGCGGCACCTTGAGCCGGAACGCAATTCCGGCCTTGTCCAGCACCTTGTTCCAGCGTTCGACGCCCGAGACCGAGTCCTTGATGTAGTCGTCGCGCAGCACTTCATTGAGCGCATTGAGCATCGGCACTTCTTTTTCGACCAGCTGACCGTCCTTGACTTCGATCACCTTGTAGGTCTGACCCTTGAGCACATGGTCATCGACGCGCTTGCCTTCTTCATAGCGGCCTTTCAGACCGGAGCTGTAGAAAGTAGCCGCATTACTCGACTCGTCAGCGCCAAACAGGTCGATGGTGACGCTGTAGTGGAAATTGACGTAACGCTGGATCGTCGGCAGGTCGATCACGCCGGCAGCGCGCAGCTTGCCCACGTCGTCAGTCTTGAGCTCGTTCATTTTCTGGGTTGTACGCTGGATCACGCGCGAAATGCCGCTTTCGCCGACGAACATGTGGTGGGCTTCTTCGGTCAGCATGAACTTGGTCGTGCGGGCCAGCGGGTCAAAAGCGCTTTCGGCCAGCGCGCAGAGCTGGTACTTGCCGTCGCGGTCGGTGAAGTAGGTGAACATGAAAAAGCTCAGCCAGTCCGGCGTGGCTTCGTTGAAAGCGCCCAGGATGCGCGGGTTGTTTGCGTCACCGCTGCGGCGCTCCAGCAGGCCCTCGGCTTCATCGCGGCCATCGCGGCCAAAATGCTTGTGCAGCAGGTAAACCATCGCCCACAGGTGGCGGCCTTCCTCGACGTTGATCTGGAACAGGTTGCGCAGGTCGTACATGCTGGGAGCGGTCAGCCCCAGGTGGCGCTGCTGCTCGACGGAAGCAGGCTCGGTGTCGCCCTGCGTGACGATGATGCGGCGCAGGTTGGCACGGTGCTCGCCGGGTACATCGGTCCAGGCTTTTTCGCCTTTGTGGTCGCCGAAATGGATCTCGCGATCAGCGCTGCCGGGGTTCAGGAAAATGCCCCAGCGGTAGTCGCGCATCTTGACATGGCCAAACTGGGCCCAACCCTGCGGATCAACGCTGATCGCCGTGCGCAGGTACACGTCCATGTTGGTGGAGCCTTCGGGGCCAACATCATCCCACCAGCGAATGAAATTGGGCTGCCACTGCTCAAGCGCGCGCTGCAGCGTGCGGTCATCGCTCAGGTTGACGTTATTGGGAATCTTTTCGCTGTAATTAATACCGGACATCATGGTCTCCAAAAAAACGGGGCTGATTCGGGGGATTGACTTGGTTGCGGCGCGCCGCCCGGACTCGCGCCACACAACGAAGACTCAACGAGAACGGCTGTTTAAACGCGGTTCCAGTCGAACTGGACCTTGTCGCCCTTGCCATAGACCTTTAGCGCGCCTTTTTCGCCAACGGCATTGGGCCGCTGGAAAATCCAGTTTTGCCAGGCGGTAAGCCGGCCAAAAATGCGGGTGAACATGTTTTCAGTGCCGTTAAAGCGCAGGTTGGCTTCCATGCCGGTCAGCGCATCGGGCGACATGGCCACGCGTTCCTCGATGGCAATGCGCACCTCGTCAGTCCAGTCAATATCGTCGGGGTTGGAGGTCACCAGGCCCAGGGCAAAGGCGGCGTCGGCGTCCAGTGCCTGCCCTGCTTTGGCGCGCACCGCTTCCAGCGCAGGCTGTTCGTCATAGAAGCGGCGTCCCAGGCGGCTCTGGCCGGTCACCATCGGGTAGATGCCAAAATTGGTTTCAGCCACGGTGATCCTGGGCGCGCGGACTTCATCGTCGGGCAGGGCCAGGTGGTAGCTGCGGTCGCAGGCCAGCGCCAGTTCCAGGAAGGTGCCGACAAAGCAGGAGCCGGGCTCGATCAGCGCAAACAGGCTGCGCGACGACAAATCCAGGCGGCTCAGCGTGCGGCGCAGCAAGCCGATGGTTTCGCGCACCAGCCAGTGGTTTTGATTTGCGAGCAACACGGCGTCCATTGCCAGCACTCCAGCAGCATCGCCCTCGGTCTTGATCAGCCAGGTGCCGATTTCAAGCTCGTTGGTCCGCATCATCAAAATGGCGTCTTCCAGTTCGCGCGCCATGACCAGCGGGAACCAGCCGGCACCCAGGGCTTCTATGCCGGCGATGTCGGCGGGCTGCGCGCCCGACGGGGCCTTGATAGTCCAGGTTGCGGTGCGTTTGGCGCGGTCGATCTCGACTGTCACGCTGGAATAGTGCAGTGCATCGGCTTCGACCGTGCGATTGAGCGGCTTCAGCGCAATGCCTTTGCCGTCGGCAGGGCGGTCGCTTTGCGCAGCCAGCTCCAGCGCGCGCGCCTGCACCTTTTGCGCAAACTCAACCGGTTTGGCAATGTCATCGACCAGCCGCCAGTCCTTGGCCTTCTGGCCGCGCACGCCTTCGACGCTGGTGCAAAACAGGTCGGCGAGGTCATGGCGCACATGGCGCTTGTCGGTGACGCGGGTCAGGCCACCGGTGCCGGGCAGCACGCCCAGCAGCGGCACCTCGGGCAGGCTGACTGCGCTGCTGCGGTCGTCCACCAGGATGATCTCGTCGCAGGCCAGCGCCAGCTCATAACCACCACCGGCGCAGGCGCCGTTGACAGCGGCCAAAAACTTCAAGCCCGAGTGGGCAGAAGAGTCTTCCAACCCATTCCGCGTCTCGTTGGTGAACTTGCAGAAGTTCACCTTCCAGGCGTGGCTGGACACACCCAGCATGAAGATGTTGGC
>JAYWDL010000400.1:0-10254 GCA_043779865.1 Polaromonas sp. | reverse complement strand
TCAAGTCACGGCTTAGCGCCGCACGAGCCCGCGTGGAGGCTTTGATTGAACGCCTTCCGGAAAGCAGCGGTCACCCTCTCAAAACGCCGACCGGAAGTGAGCGATGAAACAGATCGAAGTTCAAATCATGGGCCAGAACTACTTGCTGGGGTGCCCCGAAAATGGGGAAGCGCGACTGCAGGAGGCCGTTCAAAAGGTGGATGCAGCCATGTGCAAAATTCGCGACATCGGCAAAATCAAGGCGCGTGACCGTATCGCCGTCCTGGCTGCCCTGAACCTCGCGTTTGATCTTCAGGAGCGCACCGCAGGTGACCTGGATGCGCCTGGCGCAGCACAACCGCAGGCGCCGACGGCCTCCTCCGAAATCGCTGGCGATGCGGCGCGCCCGGAGTTGTCTGTATTGCTGCAGCGGCTGGACACCGCACTGGGCACAGACGGTCGCCTGCTTTAGCGCGTGGCGGGCGCCCCCCTGAATCTCCGATGCGTCCACACGTCCGAGGCGACAAAGCTCTACAATGAATTTGTCTGCGATGCGCACTGGGCTTTACATTTCCTTGAACCAATGCTCCACGAGCACGGGCTTGGTAAATTGTCCGGCAGGCGTGATCGTCTCGCGTCAGACGAACCCGAAACCTGACTGCCCTCGCCCACCTGAACCCCGGTTCAGGATGACGGTCCAGTGGCACTCGCAGACACCTTATTTTTATTCTCCCCCCGTTGGATGAAGCTTTCCCCTTGACTGGGGTGCAGCAGCAAATCCCGCCCTATACCTCTGTCTGCCATGATGCCTGAACCACTACTGATCGTTGAACTTGCGGTGCTGGGTGTGGGAACCGGGTTTCTCGCCGGCCTGCTGGGCATTGGCGGCGGCATGCTGATGGTTCCGTTCATCACCATCATCCTGACGAACCGAGGTGTTTCTCCCGACTTGGCGGTCAAGATGGCGATTGCCACCTCCATGGCGACCATCATCTTCACTTCGCTTTCAAGCGTTCGGGCGCACCACCAACGCGGCGCCGTGCGCTGGGATATTGTCAAGCGGCTGTCACCGGGCATCGTGATCGGCAGCATCGTTGGCAGCCTGGGCGTGTTCGCACTGCTCAAAGGCTCCTACCTCGCCATCTTCTTTGGCCTTTTCGTGAGTTTTTCCGCGACGCAGATGTTCCTGGATAAAAAACCCAAACCGACGCGCCAGATGCCCGGCACTGGCGGTCAGCTGGCAGCGGGTGGATTTATCGGTTTTCTGTCGGGCCTGGTGGGCGCTGGCGGCGGTTTTATCAGTGTGCCTTTTATGACCTGGTGCAATGTCCCTATTCACAACGCTGTGGCGACCTCTGCCGCGCTGGGTTTTCCCATTGCCGTGGCAAATGTGCTCGGTTATGCCATCAGCGGGCAAACCGTGCAGAACCTGCCTGAAGCTTCCTTTGGCTACATCTGGCTGCCAGCGCTGGTCGTGATTGCCGTGTGCAGCTTCCTGACCGCACCTCTGGGCGCCAGAGCAGCGCACAGCATTCCGGTCGGCAAGCTCAAGCGTGTTTTTGCCAGCATTCTGTATCTGCTGGCAGCCTACATGCTCTACAAGGGTTTGAGCGGCTAAGTCTGGCTCATTTCTTCTGGGTCAGGCTGCAAGCGGCGACGCCATCACCACCATACCGTCTTCATCGGCGTAAAGCCAGTCCCCCGGACGTATCCACACGCCTTGGACCTGAATAGCGATGTCGCGCCGACCCTCCTGACGCTTTTCGGTGGGCAGCGGCATGACAGCGAGCGCCCGTATACCGGTATTGCACTGCGCCAGTTCGGCCACATCGCGGACGCAACCGTCAATCACGACGCCGGACCAGCCGTTTTTAGCGGCTGCCGCGCCCAGGTTGCCGCCCAGCAAGGCGCGGCGCAGCGATGCCCCACCATCGACTACCAGCACACGGCCTTCGCCAGGTGAATCGACAGCCGCCTTGACCAGCGAATTGTCCTCAAAGCATTTGACGGTTACAACCGGGCCGCTGAATTTTTGGATGGCGCCAAACTCCTTGAAGACCGGCGGCAATACCCTGAACTGGCCCGAACTGTCATTTTTATGGGCATCGCAGAGATCGCAGGTGGCGAACGTAACGGTAGCGGCGTGGGTCATTTTCAAATCATTTTCCTGAGAGGTAAAACAAGGGATTTTCCCTGCGGGCGGGCAAGCTGGCGGCCTTGAACGGGATTCTTATGACTGTTTTTTTGATTTCCATAGGTAAATCTGCAACATGAGAGCGTAAATAAAGTAGTTTTACCCCATGAAACACGATTTTCTCCAGTAGCATGCGGTTTGCCACAAGGGAGTCTTAATTCCGGTGGTGATTTGTCAACTGTCTAGAAGGAAATCAATCATGGCAACTGCAAAAAAAGCACCTGAACAGGAAGCTTCCGCGAAAAAAGCTGCTCCAGCAAAAAATGTAGCTGTAAAAAAGGCGGCACCCGCCAAAAAAGTAGCGGCAAAAAATGCAGCTCCCGCCAAGGACGCTGCGGCCTCCAGGCCAGCAGCAACAAAAGCCGCTCCCGCCAAAAAGCGTACGCCCAATCCGGCGTTCATGAAAGCGCTGACCTTGAGTCCTGAACTGTCTGCCGTGGTGGGCGACAAGCCTCTGCCACGTACAGAAATTGTCAGCAAGCTGTGGGTTTACATCAAAGCTCATGACCTGCAGGACAAGACGAACAAACGCATGATCAACGCCGACGCAAAACTGCTTGCCGTATTTGGCAAGCCGCAGGTGTCAATGTTCGAGATGGCTGGCCTGATCGGCAAGCACGTCAAATAAGCGGTTTTTTACCGGACTTGAAAAGCCGTTATTGAACGGCTTTTTTATGGCATGACATTGCTGTCAGCGGATATGAGTGCTTGCACATTACGGGGTTTTTGCTGCCTGGCGCACATCGGCGGTGCGCGAGCAGCTATGGTTTCAATAGCAGGCAGTCGTGTCAGCCCCAGACTACAGAACGCATTGAAATGGAGCCGCCCTGAAAGCTGGTATTGAAAAACCGCATCGGCTCCCTCGCCTCGACGGCGCCCGCGGCATACAGCAGCGGTAAATAATGCTCGTGGGTGGGATGGGCCATTTTGGCCAAAGACCCTAGTTTCTGGAAATTATGCAGGGCGTCCAGGTTGCCCTGCTGCAGGTAGCCGCCAATGGTCTGGTCAAACTCCAGCGCCCAATCGTAAGCCTGGCTTCCCGTGGCGCCGCGCTGCATCTGGCGCAGGTTGTGCACGATATTTCCGCTTGCCACGATCAGCACGCCACGGTCCCGCAGGGACTTCAGCTGCCTGGCCAGTGCATAGTGATCCTCAGGAGCACGCCCATAGTCCATACTAAGCTGGATCACCGGAATATCTGCCTCGGGAAACATCGGCTTGAGCACTGACCATGCGCCGTGGTCCAGACCCCACTCGCCCCCGTCAAGTCCCAGCGGCGCCGAGGCACGTTGCTTTACCAACAGACTCATGGCTTGGGCTGCCGCCGGATCGCCAGGCGCGGAATACTGCTGATCAAACAGCTCTTGCGGAAAGCCGCCAAAATCATGAATGGTTTTGGGCTGCGCCATGGCCGTTAGCCACCAGCCTTCGGTCAGCCAGTGAGCTGAAATGCACAGAATCAGTTGCGGCCGGGGCATTTTTGTGCCAAATTGGGAACCTAGCGTCTGCCAGCTGCGCCGGTATTCGTTATCGCCAATCGCATTCATGGGACTGCCATGACCGATAAACAACACCGGCATCCTGTCAGATTTTTTCAGCGATCCGATCCGGTCAAGCGCGGCGACCTCGGTAGTGGGAAGCATGGTCTTTCCTGTGATAGTGGTAGCCATTGCACTCTGTAGAAACTCTATAGGTGATATGTTAAACGCCAGCCATACCTTATAAAGGTTAAAAAAACAGCGTCAGGCGGCAGGAATTCAAGGCAATACTGACTTTCATAATGGGGCTGTCAACGAAGTGGCATGGCTGTCGTTCCGCTGACGGTTAAGAATGTAAAAATTGATGTAAATTGTAAGTTTTCCCTACATGTAGCAACGCCTGTTATGCTGCACTGCAACATATTTTTGATTTGTCCAACATTTACCAAATAAAGGTTCGTTCTCATGCTGTATAAAATCTATGAATCCCAGCGTGCGCTGATGGAACCGTTTGTTGACTTTGCGCAGGCGGCTGCAAAACTTTATGGCGGTTCTTCTTCGCCACTCGGGAAAAACCCGTTCGCCCAGCGCGTGTCGGCAGGCTTCAGCCTGATGTACCGCTTGGGTAAAGACTACGAAAAGCCGGCCTTTGACATCCACAGGGTTGATGTTGAGGGTGTCCACCTGGCTATTCACGAGCGCGTAGAAATTGACAAGCCCTTTTGTGAGTTGCGTCGTTTCAAACGCTTTGCCGATGATCCTGCAACCCTTACCCAGCTCAAAGGCCAGCCCGCTGTGCTGGTGGTAGCCCCCTTGTCGGGTCACTACGCCACGTTGCTTCGTGACACTGTCAAAACCATGCTGAAAGACCATAAGGTCTATATCACTGACTGGAAAAACGCACGCAACGTGCCGCTGTCCGATGGCGCCTTTCACCTTGACGACTATGTCAACTACGTGCAGGAATTCATTCGCCACCTGCAGGGCAAGTATGGCAACTGCCACGTTGTCAGTGTATGCCAGCCCACCGTGCCGGTATTTGCCGCCATTTCGTTGATGGCCTCCCGTGGTGAAACCACGCCGCTGTCCATGGTCATGATGGGCGGCCCGATTGATGCCCGCCGGTCTCCGACGTCCGTTAACAACCTGGCCACCACCAAGCCCTTCGAATGGTTTGAAAAAAATGTGATTTATCGCGTTCCGGGAAATTTCCCCGGCAAGGGCCGGCGCGTTTACCCCGGCTTTTTGCAGCACACCGGCTTTGTGGCCATGAACCCTGACCGCCACGCCACCAGCCACTATGACTACTTCAAAGACCTGATCAAGGGTGATGACGCCAGCACCGAGGCGCATCGAAAGTTTTACGACGAGTACAACGCCGTACTGGACATGGACGCTGATTACTATCTGGAAACCATTAAAACGGTGTTTCAGGAGTTCAAACTCGTCAATGGAACCTGGGACGTCATGTCGGCCGATGGCAAGCTCGAACGCGTGATACCGGGCGACATCAAAACCACCGCTGTGATGACTGTTGAAGGCGAGCTGGACGATATCTCTGGCGCCGGTCAAACCCGCGCGGCACTCGACATGTGCAGCGGTGTGCCGGAAGGACAGAAAAAACACCTGCAAGCCGAAGGTGCCGGCCATTACGGCATCTTTAGTGGCCGCCGCTGGCGCGAGCTTGTCTATCCTGCGGTAAAAAGCTTCATTCTTGAGCATAATCAGCTCCTGAGCCAGTCGGATCAATTGCCGGTTGCTATAAAATATATAGCAAATGCAGCCATGGAAGTGGCTCCTGTCACAGCCAAAGCTATAGCAGAACCAGCGTCGGTTGCGGTGAGAAAACCGGTAGCAGAATCAAGCGCTACCGAAAAACCGGCCAAGAAACCGATATCTGTCGCTGTGGCGAAACCGTTGCCCGTCACCGTCGCGAAATCAGTAGCAAAACCAGCGCTCGTTGCGGTGACAAAATCGGCAGTAGAACCAGTACCCGTTACCGTGACAGAACCGGTAGCGCAAGCGGTAACAGCGCCTGTTGCAGGAACTGCCGTGGCGCCAGCAGTTGCAGCACAGGTAGCGACGGACACCCCACTGCCCACTAAAAAGTCAGCCGCCTGAGAAAGCCTCGTGCCGCCGTTCAATGGCGGCGCGGGGCAATAGTGCCTTGTTCAGGTGGGAGAATAGGCCTGTGAACTCCCCCGCCAAAAGCTCCCTTTTTGATCGCCTCAATGCTGCATTGCCACAAACGCAATGCACGCGATGCGCTTATGCAGATTGCGCGGCTTATGCCCAAGCCATCGCTTCAGGTGAAGCTGCCATCAATCAGTGTCCGCCGGGCGGCGCTGAAGGTATCGAGCGTCTTTCACTGATCATGGGGCTGCCGGCACAGCCGCTGAATCCCTCCCATGGTATTGAAGCCCCGCGTGCGGTAGCTATCATCGACGAAGCCTGGTGCATAGGTTGCACCCTTTGTATCAAGGCCTGTCCTGTTGACGCCATCATGGGCAGCAATAAGGTCATGCACACGGTCATTGAGCCCTACTGCACTGGTTGCGAGTTGTGCGTGCCGGTTTGCCCGGTCGACTGCATCAGCCTGGAAAATGTGACAGGCACGCGCACCGGCTGGAGCGCGTGGTCCCAGGAACAAGCCGACACTGCCCGGATTAGCTATGCATTTCATAGCAATCAGAGTCCGCCGGATAAGCGCAGGAACGTTGAAAAGTCTGAGATTGCTGGCAAGCTCGATGAGAAACCGTACAACCCGATACTGGCCTCGCCTGCGCAGCTGGAAAAACTGGGAGAGCAAGTCGCCGTGGCTGATCGAAAACGCTCGGTGATTGAAGCGGCACTGGCCCGGTCGCGGGCACAACGAGAAAACAGCGGTTAAACCGGCTCAAGAAAAGCGTAATTGGTTTCAGGCCAGGTATTTTCCGTCCGTACTTTCAGGCAGACCGTCCTGTGACCAGGTAGTGTGCCGTCTGCCGCTGGCATGTCTGCCTGTCGGCTGCGGTTTTACGCCAAGGCAGCAAAAGCCTTGATCACTTCGGGAGGGGCTTGCACCAGTTCAATGAGTACACCTTCGCCTGAAACCGGGAACTCGTCGCTCGATTTGGGATGCATGAAACAGATGTCAAAGCCCGCTGCGCCCTTGCGAATGCCGCCGGGCGCAAACCTGACGCCCTGTTCGGTCAGCCACGCCACGGCCTTGGGCAAATCGTCAATCCAGAGGCCGACGTGGTTCAGCGGCGTGGTATGCACCGCCGGCTTTTTTTCGAGGTCAAGCGGCTGCATCAGATCGACCTCGACCTTGAAGGGGCCGCTGCCGATCGCGCAAATATCTTCATCGACGTTTTCGCGCTCGCTCACGAAATTGCCAGTCATTTCAAGCCCCAGCATGTCAACCCATAGCGTACGCAGACGGCTCTTGTCAACAGCACCGATGGCAATCTGCTGAATGCCCAATACCCTGAAAGGCCTGTCCTGCGCCGGGCCAGGAACTTTGTCCTGAGTTTGTAAAAAGGGCTGCGCCATCATGCCAACACTTGTCGGCGGCATGATAGATAGGTAACGCCTGTGGGTCCGGCACTCTCAAGATGCACAGTTCCAGCCTGCAACCGGAAAATGTCACCTACGACGTAGGTTTGGCTCAGGCCATCAACGGTAAGGGTGATCTCGCCAGCCGTGATCAGTGCGCAGGCATCAAACGGATGCTGATGTTCATTCAAGCTGTAGCCTATGGGCCTCTCGACCGTCGTGGCGGTGCTGTAGCCATCGGCTAGCAAAGCGGTTTCAAAATCTTGCGGTGTCATGTGTAATTCCCTGTTGCTGGTTGATGAAAATACGACCTTTTGCGTTCATGCAAATTCCACGATAGGCTGGTCCACGCTCAACGACTCTCCCTTGACGGCCAGCACCTTGCCCACCACGCCATCGGCGATGGCAAACAGCACATTCTCCATCTTCATGGCCTCAATCACCGCCACACGCTCGCCGGCCTGCACTCTTTGTCCCACCTGCACAGCCACTTCCATCAGCAGGCCCGGCATGGGTGAGAGCACATAACGGCTCATGTCAGGTGGTGCTTTGAAAGGCATCAAGGCATGAAGCTCGGCTGCACGCGGCGACATCACCATCGCATCGAGCCGCGTGCCATTGTGGTTGATGCGAAGAGCCAGCGGATTGCGACCCACGCCGCGCTCAACCTGGGCAGAGAAAGGCTGGCCATTGACGGTACCGCGAAGTCGCGCCCCGCCCAAATGCCAGTTGCTGCATATTTCATAGCGCTTTGCGCCCGTCTCGACAGCGCTGGAGCCCGATTCGACCTGAAAATCACGCACCAGCACCGGCTGGGACGTATTCTGCCCATTGGTGCCCAGACCAACCACCACAAACTCTTCGCCCACCGTCATGCCGTGACCCGGCAACTGGCCGCTGATGCCGGCGGCCCGACTGCGGATGCGGCGGTTGACGTAGGCGGCCAGCGCCACCAGAAAGTCCGGGTCATCATGCGGCACATCTTCTGCATGAAAGCCCTTGGCATAGTTTTCAGCGATAAAGCCGGTGTTGAAGTCACCTGCGACGAATTTGGGGTGCGCCAGCAAGGCCGCCTGAAACGGGATGTTGCTGCTGACGCCGCGAATTACAAAGCTGTTGAGGGCCTCGCGCATCCTGGCAATCGCATCATGTCTGTCTGTGCCATGAACAATGAGCTTGGCAATCATCGAGTCGTAAAACATCGGGATTTCGCCGCCGTCCTGCACGCCGGTATCAACCCGCACGCCAAAGAGCTGCGTGGTATCAGCCGCAAACATGGTTTCACGGGGCGGCTGAAAGCGCACCAGCCGGCCGGTGGAAGGCAAAAAGCCGCGGAACGGGTCTTCGGCATTGATGCGGCATTCGATGGCCCAGCCGTTGCGCTTCACCTCAGCCTGCGTGAGCGGCAGCTTTTCGCCCGCCGCCACGCGAATCATCAGTTCCACCAGGTCCAGTCCGGTGATGCATTCGGTCACCGGATGCTCCACTTGCAGGCGTGTGTTCATTTCCAGGAAGTAAAAGCTCTGGTCCTTGCCAACAACGAATTCCACCGTGCCAGCGCTTTGGTACTTCACGGCTTTGGCCAGCAAAACTGCCTGCTCGCCCATGGCCTTGCGCGTCGCTTCGCTGATAAAGGGCGATGGCGCCTCTTCAATCACCTTCTGGTGACGGCGCTGAATTGAGCATTCGCGTTCATTTAAGTAGATTACATTGCCATGACTATCGCCCATTAACTGGATCTCGATATGGCGTGGCTCCTCAACAAACTTTTCGATGAAAACCCGGTCGTCGCCAAAGCTGTTGCGTGCTTCGTTACGGCAGCTGGTGAATCCTTCGAACGCTTCCTTGTCATTGAAGGCCACGCGCAGACCCTTGCCGCCACCGCCGGCGCTGGCCTTGATCATGACCGGGTAGCCGATGCCTTTGGCAATTTCCACCGCCCTCTCAGCGGTTTCAATCGCGTCGTTGACGCCCGGAATGCAGTTCACACCCGCCGCACCAGCGAGCTTTTTCGACTCGATTTTGTCGCCCATCGCGGCGATGGAGAAATGCTTGGGACCGATGAAGACGATGCCTTCTTCTTCCACCCGCTTGGCAAATCCGGCGTTCTCGCTCAGAAAGCCGTAGCCAGGATGCACGGCCTCGGCGCCGGTTTGCTTGCAGGCGGCGATGATTTTTTCAGCCTGTAGATAGCTGTCACGGCTGGGCGCCGGGCCGATGTTGACGGCTTCGTCGGCCAGCTCGACGTGGCGCGCGTCTTTGTCAGCATCGGAATACACCGCAACGGTCTTGATGCCCATCTTGCGGGCGGTGAGGATCACGCGGCAGGCGATTTCGCCTCGGTTGGCGATCAGGATTTTTGTAAACATGGTTGTCTTTCTTGATCGTTTACAGAGGAATATTCCCGTGCTTGCGCCACGGATTTTCCAGCTTCTTGTCTTTCAGCATCACCAGCGAGCGGCAGATGCGTTTGCGGGTTTCGTGCGGCAGGATCACATCGTCAATAAAGCCGCGTGCGCCGGCCACGAACGGATTGGCAAAGCGGGCCTTGTACTCGGCTTCTTTGGCGGCCAGCTTGGCCGGGTCGCCCTTGTCTTCGCGGAAGATGATTTCCACCGCACCCTTGGCGCCCATCACGGCGATTTCGGCGTTTGGCCAGGCAAAGTTGACGTCGCCGCGCAGGTGCTTGGAACTCATCACGTCATAGGCGCCGCCGTAGGCCTTGCGGGTAATCACGGTGATTTTTGGCACGGTGCATTCGGCATACGCGTAGAGCAGCTTGGCGCCGTGCTTGATGATGCCGCCGTATTCCTGCGCCGTTCCTGGCATGAAACCGGGCACATCGACGAAAGTGATGACGGGAATATTGAAGGCATCGCAAAAGCGCACAAAGCGCGCGGCCTTGATGCTGCTCTTGATGTCCAGGCAACCCGCCAGCACCAGCGGCTGGTTGGCCACGATGCCGACCGACTGGCCTTCCATGCGGGCAAAACCAATTATGATGTTCTTGGCGTACTCGGGCTGGATCTCGAAGAAATCACCATCGTCCACGGTTTTGGTGATCAG
>JAYWDL010000399.1:0-3682 GCA_043779865.1 Polaromonas sp. | reverse complement strand
CCGCGTCCCAAACCGTCCCGAACCCTTACGGCTGGGCGCTGGGCTACAAAGAAATCACCGCGCCCACCAATGCGCGCAGCATGATTGCAACGCTGTTGCCCGGCGTCGCATTTGGCAACAAGGTGCCCTTGCTGATACCGCAAGCCGAGTCACCGCAAGCCGCCGTGCGCACGGTAAGTCTGATTGCCGCGAATTTCAACGCCTTTGCTTTTGACTTCGTGTTGCGCCAGAAACTGCAAGGCCAGACCATCAACCTGTTCATTCTCGAACAACTCCCCGTCATCACCCCAGCCCGCTTCAACGAACCCCTGCCCGCCGCTTTCGCCAAGGCCATGCGCGCCGCCCAACTCATGAACGGTGACCACCCGCACCCCACGGTGGCCGATTTTGTGGTTCCGCAGGTGCTGGTGTTGAGCTACACCGCCCACGACATGGCCCCGTTTGCGCGCGACCTGGGCTATGTGGATGCAGCCGGCCAGGTGCTGCCGCCTTTTGTCTGGGACGAGGAGAAGCGCCGCGCCCGGCTGGCCGCGCTCGATGCGCTGTTCTTTTACCTGTACGGCCTGAGCGCCGATGAAGCCGCCTACATCCTGGGCACTTTTCCCATCGTGCGAGATCAGGATCAAAAGGCCTTTGGCCGCTACCGCACGCAGGACGATATTCTTCAATTGTTAAGCCTGTTGACACCACCGCCATGAAAAAAACCAAAGCCAAAACCAAAATCAAAACCGATTTGTTCGCTGACGCCGCGCCTGCCGCTGCCCCGGCAACCCCCGGCACCGCCCTGCGGCTCGATGGCGGCAAGGGCGGGCCGCGTTTGTCCGCCGCGCAGCAGCGCTTTAACCGCCTGCTGGCGAAAATCGACAAGCTGGAGGGCCAGGTCACGGAAATTCAGACGCTGGCTGATGCCTTTCGACCGCTTTACCAAAGCATGCTGGAGCCGCTGCGCGAGGAACAACGGGCGTCCATGCGCCGCATGGTGCTGTGTCTGGACGAGCGGCTGCAGCGCAAGGGCCTGACGCCGGCCCAAAAGCGCGATGGCCTCGAGATTTTTTTAAATCTGTGCCAACAACTGGCTGCCTGGGGCGATGAGGCCATGGCTGCGCTGCACGACCAGCGCAGCGCGCGCACTTTGCGCCAGAAAGAAGAAGACCAGGCGGCCATGATGCGCTCGATGATGGAAGACGCTCTGGGCCAGCCGCTCGACATGGAGGCGCAGGATGAATCGCTGGACCCGCTCGAAGCCGTGATGCGCGCCGGCCATGAGCGCTTGCACGAAGCGATGCAGGCCGAAGAGGCGCAACGCGAGGCGGCCCAGGCCCGAAAAAAGAAAAATCCCACGCCTGCCCAGCGCAAGGCCGGGCAGGAGCAGGAAGACGCCGACACCGTCTTGCGTCAGGTGTACCGCCAGCTGGCCAGTGCGCTGCATCCCGACCGCGAGCGCGATCCGGCCGAACACCAGCGAAAAACCGCCCTGATGAGCGAAGCCAACGCCGCCTACGCCAAGCAGGACCTGGTCGCCCTGCTGCACCTGCAGTTGCGCATTGCCCAGGCCGATGCACAGGACCTGCTGCAGCAGCCCGAGGAAAGAATCGCCGCCATGAGCCTGTTGCTCAAGCAGCAGGCCGCTGAACTGGAGAATGAGCTGTTTGCCCGGCAACAGCATCTCAAGCAGGAGTTCGATCTGGAGTTCTACCAGCTGCCGACGGCCGCCACGCTGCGGCGTCAGCTCGAACTGCAGGCGAAAGACTTGAAAGAAGAGCTGTCTTTCATGACAGCGGATATTGCGCAGGTGCAGGACGACGCAGGATTCAAGCGCTGGCTGAAAGCGCAGGTCAAGATGAGCAGGGATGTGGATTATTTTTGACCGGCAGCGCAAGTTTTGTAACTGCTCAGGTAGCTGATATTTCCGTCGTTCCCGCGTAGGCGGGAACCCAGTTGCGATGCTCAGGGGGTGATTGAGGCACTCTGGATACCCGCCTTCGCGGGTATGACAATGATTTTTTTATAAAGCGGCGCGTGCAATCGCCGGCACCTGAGTAGTTACCAAGTTTTGGGTGTTTTAACCGTCTTGCGCAATATCCACGGTCATAGGTAGCTATATTTTTCATAGCGTTATTGCGCCGCCGGACACCGTCACGGCTGCAGCGCTTGCAGCAGCCGGGCGTGAATCCCGCCAAAGCCGCCATTGCTCATGCACAGCAGATGGTCGCCCGGCCGGGCGGTGGCCCTGACCTGCGCCAGCAACTGGTCCAGATCGTCCGCCACCTGCGCCCGCTCGCCCATGGTCGCCAGCGCGGCCCGGGCATCCCAGTCCAGTCCGCCGGCATGACAAAACGCCAGATCGGCGCGCTCCAGGCTCCACGGCAGTTGCGCCGTCATGGCGCCCAGCTTCATGGTGTTGCTGCGCGGCTCGAAAATCGCCAGGATGCGCTCGGCGCTTTTTCCCGCGCCATCGAGCTGGCGGCGCAGGCCATCGACGGTGGTGTGAATGGCCGTCGGGTGGTGGGCAAAATCGTCATAGACCGTGATATCGCCCGCGCTGTGCTGCACGACGCCGCGCACTTCCATGCGGCGCTTGACGTTCTGGAATGAGGCCAGCGCATCGGCGGCCAGCGCCGGCGCCACGCCCACATGCTCGGCGGCCGCGATGGCGGCCAGGGCGTTGAGCTGGTTATGCACACCGCTAATGTTCCATTGCACCCGGGCCACGATTTCACCGGCCTTGAGTACATTGAAGTCGTTCGGTTCGCCCTGGGCGGTGAAGCCGTTGTGATTGAGCGGGCTGCCGCCAAACGGCACCTGTTCGCTCCAGCATCCCTGGGCCAGTACCCGCTGCAGGCTGTCCTCAGTGGCATTGACGACTACGCGGCCCGTCGAGGGGACGGTGCGGATCAGGTGGTGAAACTGCCGCTCGATGGCCGCCAGATCGTCAAAAATATCGGCGTGGTCAAACTCCAGGTTGTTCAAAATCGCCGTGCGCGGGCGGTAGTGAACGAACTTGCTGCGCTTGTCGAAAAACGCGGTGTCGTATTCGTCGGCCTCGATCACGAAGGCATTTCCCGCGCCAAGGCGCGCCGACACGCCAAAGTTCAGCGGCACGCCGCCGATCAAAAAACCCGGCTGCAGTCCGGCCTGTTCAAGAATCCAGGCCAGCATGGCCGTCGTGGTGGTTTTGCCGTGGGTGCCGGCGACGGCCAGCACATGGCGCGGGCCGGTCGCATGGTGGGTGGGGTGGTGCAGCACATGGCCGGATAACCACTGCGGGCCGCTGGTATAGGGCTGGCCGCTGTTCAAAATGGTTTCCATCAAGGGGTATTTAGCGCTGCCATCGGCCAGGCGCGCCCGCGAGACCACATTGCCAATCACAAACACATCGGGCGCCAGGGCCATCTGCTCGGCGCTGTAGCCTTCAATCAGTTCAATGCCCAGGCCGCGCAACTGGTCGCTCATGGGCGGATAGACGCCGGTGTCGCAACCCGTTACCTTGTGCCCCGCCTCCCGCGCCAGCGCGGCCAGGCCACCCATGAAAGTCCCGCAGATTCCCAGAATATGTATGTGCATTGCCCGTATTTTAGGGAGGCTGTGCTGTGCGCGGCTCAGCTTCAAGGAGAAAAAGCCTGTAGCGTAATAAAGACGGGCGCAATCAGCTCCTGATTCAATAGCAAATGCAGAAACCGTG
>JAYWDL010000398.1:0-3686 GCA_043779865.1 Polaromonas sp. | reverse complement strand
CCGACTTGCGAAAGGCCATGATGCCGCGCTTGCTCAGTTTGCCTTCGCGCGCACCCGCGAACTCGGACAAACAGGCATCACATTCTTGATAGTGCGACGAGAGCATGGCCTTATGCCCTTTGTATTCGTGTTCGACCTGCTGGACATGGCTTGTCACTTGGCCTTCGCCACATATGGGACATTGTTCTTTGGTTTCCATTTCTTCCACTCCTGGTTCAGCTTAAATGGCACGACACCATCAATACCAGTTGACCCGTTTTACCTATTGCAAATTTCAAGTAATACGTGACCGACACCAGTTGGCCGCTGACTGGTGCCACTTCAACACGGTGCACAACGTAGGCATCGCATGCGGCCACACTGCCTCGACCACAGTCACACCACTCTGAATCCCGATAGTCATGGGGGTGAATGGTACGAATGAGAGATGCAACATCGTCGTACTCACCAGCAAAAAGCGTTTCCACATCTTGTAGGCACTTTTGAGTCACTGCTTTGATTCGCTGGCCATTTCCCGTCAGTGCTTGAACCCTTTCCGACGCATACAACGGACGCCCCAAGGCGATCTTCACCCGCAGACCTGTTTGAGTCGGCGGATCTTGACTGTACTCGGAAATGACGACGAAAGTTACCACAGTGGTAATTATCAGGCTCTCACCCCGATGAATTCAGGGTTTATCTGTATATTTAACCATGTTTTATACTGCTTACACCCCACACCCGGTCAATGGCGGCTTTGACCTTGGCTTCCATGCGACGGATGAGTTCGCGGTTGGCGGCGACTAGGGCCTGGTCGGCTTGGATCTCGAAGATGATCAAGTCCCGGAATCGAAAATCAGGACAACAGGCTACCCTGGCCATTCTCGAACCAAGCCGCGTCAAAGCCATCTTTCAACAGTACGACCTTGGTGGCTGCCAACCCGGTATCACGGGCCCGATTGAGATACTTGGCAAGTGTGCTGGCATCCTCGGTGAACAAATGGCTGATGGATTCGCAGTCGCACTGGGCCACTAGCTTGAAGTCATCCTTCACACGCACCCGGTCATCTTCGGGGTCACGCGTCATGCTACGAATGATCAGACCACAGCGCATGGCGTGGTCCACATTGAACGGCAGCACCACAAAATTACGCAATGGCAGGTCGTTGATGGCCTGCTTGACTTGAAACTCCGAAATCACGATGGCGGACAGGTACATGGGAACCTGCCGACGCACGCACTCGCGGTAATACGCCATGGCTGCAGCGTGGTTTGCGCGAGTCGGGTCACTCCAGGTGATCAGAAAACTGGTGTCCAGCAGAACACTGTTCACTGACTACCCCCACGGAGTTCATCCACCCAGGCCGTTGCATCCGCAACGTCTTTCCAGGCGACCGCGCCGCGCCGGGTCATGCGGGCAAGGTCATCCTCGTCGACCTTGGGAGCGTATTCAACGAACTCAACCAAGCGGGCATTGCGCAAATCCCGGGTCAGCACGTTGTACTCAGCCTTGATGCGCAGCATGGCCAGTTTGTACAACCGGTTGACAGTGTCATCACGCAGCACGTCTCGCTCGGCAGTTACTTTCAAGGTACGACCGTTGGGCAACTTCACATATGCATTGGCCTTGGTTACGCCGCCCAAGTCTTGAATTTCACCACGGATGTAACGCTCCACCTGGACCCATTGGTCAGCGTCGTCTGCGTGGTAATCCGACTCGGAATTTATTTCGATAGGTCGGTCTAAAAAAGAAGCCGATATGCGATAGGCCACTTGTTTGGTTAGACGCGCTGCCTTTTGCCAACGCTCCATCACCTCGCGGCGCTTGGCGTCCAGCGTGTCCAACAACTCACCGCCCAGCAAAGTGCGCAAATCGCGGAACAGGCCAGGCGCAGACAACAGCGGTGCTGTTTCAATCGCCAATGATCCATAGCGAATGGCTACATCCAGGGTCTTGGTGTCTACATCCCTGTCTTCACCACGCAAAAAGGCCGACACATCGGCTGAGAAATCAGCCAGATCAGCCAGACGCACCCGATCAGGACTGGCTTCGTAACCGGCCGTACTATCTATCAATGCAACAGTGATGCGCTGGGCTTCCATGATTGAGTCATTTTAGACAGCTTGCCATGGTTGCGCAGCCTTTCGCATCACTGCCCCCCTTCCCGGGCAATCGCGGCCTTATCCCGTTTGGCTTCGGTAGATAATGCCAACTAGCCCATGAACGTCCCACAGCAGCACCCATCTTTCAGCTTCCACATCGAAAGTGGCGAGCCACGAGGCAACGTTGTTGCTGCCTCAGTGCTCGTGCAGATTTTGCAGAGTGCACAACAAGCCTTTGAGCTGATAGGCGTGCATGTTGAAGGTCGCAGTATTAATCAGCGGGCGCGGGTGTCTGCCGCTACCAGCCAGCGCTTTCAGCTTATATGCCAGTTGCCCGAACCAGGTTGTTACGCCTTGCCAGTTACGGTAGGCGGTGAAACCGAATTGTTTGACCATGAGCAAGCCGCAAAAGCATTTGGTATTTTTCATGGCCTTATGGCCAGGGTGTCCAATCGCAGCGCGACAGGCCTCACAGAAATTCTTCCCGACGAGCGCATCCGCAGGCGCGTACTTGAAGCCGTCAAAGGCATGGCCCCGCGCGCAGATGCCAAATGGACGCTAGCACTGCACGATTCAAGCAACGCGACTTTTGCGTCTTTTGATGCCCAAACAATCCCCTTTGTACAGGACACGCTTGTGCCAGCTGCGCAGCGCGAGGCATCGCGTGTGGTCACTGGGGAGCTGAAAAATATCGATTTTATTGAGCGCAAGCTCACCATCATTTACCCGCCCACCAGCAAAGAGCTGGATTGTCTGTATGACGAAGCGCTGGAAGACCTGCTATACGAAAGACGGCGGGACCTGATTCAAGTGACTGGCCGGGTACTGCTCGACGATGAAGGTAGCCCGAAAAAGATCATTGACGTAACAGATATCCGGGATCTGGATCTGTCGCCGCTGGAAATTTCAACGGTACGGCACGGTGCTGTCAATTTAAGGGTCATGCCTGTGTTTTCGTTCGAGCCCAGCCTGGACGACAGCAAGCAACTGCTGTGCGTTGAAAACCAAGAGCTGGACATCACGGTATTCGCGCCCACGCGCGATGCCTTGCTTGTCGAATTGCATGAACACCTGGCCATGTTGTGGCAGGAGTACGCTCAGGCCAAAGATGATGATCTGGACGCATCCGCACGCCAACTCAAGCAGTCACTGCTCGCGCGTATGACTGAAGCAGCGCATGCCGCGTAAGCAGACGGACGTGGAGAAGAGCCTTGTAAACAAAGGCTTTCAGGCCGGTGGCGGAGATCACAATTATTTTTTCTACCACTCCAAGGCGGGCAAGAAAACCATCGTCCGCACCAAAACCAGTCACGGCGCACGCGAGATTGGTGACAACTTGTTGGCCCAAATGGCGAAGCAATGCAAGCTCAGCAATAAAGACTTCAGCTTGCTTGTGGAGTGCCCACTTAGCCGTGACGATTACGAGGTCAAACTTGTCGCGGCTGGGGCAGTCGCGACCGCTCAGCCCTGAGTAGCCACGCCCCACACCCGATCAATCGCGACCTTGACCTTGGCTTCCATGCGGCGGATGAGTTCGCGGTTGGCAGAGACCAAGGCCTGCTCGGCTTCGATCTCGGCGACGATGGCGCGTTGGGTTTCGAGGT
>JAYWDL010000397.1:0-10358 GCA_043779865.1 Polaromonas sp. | reverse complement strand
CGCCCGCCGACAGCGCCACCAAATCACCCGGCACCACCTGGCGCAGCGGGATTTCACGCCGCGTGGCGGCGGCGGTGGTGGCCGAAGCAGCGGGCGGGGCGCCGGGCCCATCACGCCGTATCACCGTGGCGGTATTGCCCACCAGGCTCTTGAGCGACTCAGCGGCCCGGTTGGCGCGGCCCTCCTGCACAAAACGGATGCCGGTGCTCAGGGCCACCATCACGCCGATGACGACGGTGGCACGCACGTCGCCTGTCAACCACGACACGCCCGCGAGCACGGTCAGCAGCAGGTTGAACGGGTTTTTGTAGCTCAGCCAGAGGTGCAGCCACCAGGACATCGGCTTTTCGTGTTCAACCTCGTTCGGGCCGACTTTTGCACGGATGGCATCAGCTTCGGCGTCGCTCAGCCCGTCTTTGCGGGTGTTGAGTTGCGCCAGTACGCTTGCCAGGTCATCTTTGGCTTCCTGCAACAGCTGCCGAGACATCTGGTCGGGAACGAAGCGGCCCTCTGCCGACAGGGACTCAAGAATCACCCGACGGCGAAACAGGTGGCTGGTGTGGCGCGATTTGAGAAAGCGTCCAAAAAACTGGCTGAAGATATTCATGAGCTGCTCTTTTAATTTACTTCGGGGCGCTGGATGCAATCGCCCACCGATCCCGTAGCAAGGAGAAACTGACGAGAACTGAACCATTCCTGCACGGGCGGCCGCGCATAAAGCGCAGCCGATCAGGGCAGAAATAAACCGAGGTCTATGAAGAAAGTGCCGGCAAGTTTTTGCGGCTTTGACACCGTGCCCAAGAGGCACAGCGGAGACGAATTTCCGGGGGGCCTGTCAGGCAGTGATGCCGATTCTGTATCGACGACTGTCACTGGAACCGTTTCCCACGAGAAACTCCGAAGTTGAAAGCGCGAACTTTAATGCTGCACCGCAGCAGTGTCAAGGGGTTTTTTAGAGGGTTTTTTAGAGGCTGTAAAAATCGGAGAGTGCTATCAAATAAATAGCTAATTGCGCATGTCCTGCTTGCGCAAAGGTCTATTTTGGTTTGAAAAACCGGTCAAACAGCGCCGTCAGGCCCGGAAAATCCTGCGTGAAGCGTTCGCGGTTCACGAAGTAGGCTTCGCTGGCCACGGCAAAGAATTCAGCTGGCGCCGTGGCGCCGTAAGCGTCCAGCCAGGGCGGCGCGGCGCCGAAGCGCTCGGCCATGGCGACCTGCTCGCAAAAGGTGTCGTAGGCAGCCTGCATCACGTCACGCCAGGCAGCATGGGCCTTGCGCGAGGGCAGGGGCGGGCAGCCGTCCGCCGCGCCGTCCCGCATGTCGATTTTGTGGATGAATTCGTGAATCACGACGTTGTGGCCCTGCTCGGCCAAGTCGCCCGAAGCAGCCACGTCCTGCCAGCTCAGGGTGACGGGGCCGCCCTGCATGGCTTCGCCCAGCAGCGCTTCCTTGTAGTGGTGGACCACGCCGGCGGGGTCGGTCATCTCGCGCCGCGCCAGCATCGCGCCGGGATGCACGACGATGCCGGTGAAATCGTCGTACCAGCGCAGGCCCAGGTGCAGCACCGGCAGGCAGGCTTGCGCGGCGATGGCCACGGCCATTTCATCGGTCACGATCAGCCCGTGCGCGCCGGCGAATTCCTTGTGCTTTAGAAACTGGCCCACCAGCGTGCGAAGCTGCTGCAGCTCGGCCGCTGAACGCAGGGCCAGGAAAGGATAGCGCCGCAGGGTGTGCAGCCACAGCGCTTCGGGAATAATTTTTGCTTGGCCACCTGGAAGGCCCAACAGGGTTTGCAGCCAGTTCAGCATGGCCCTTGCCTCACGGCGGGAGCAGGGCGATGCGCTGCAGGCCGCTGGCGCTCAGGCGCAATACATCGGCGCGCGGCGTTTTGGCCTGCGCATCCCAGTCGCTCAGCACCACGCGCGAAAAGCCTTCGCCCAGGTCGTGAACGGCGGGCTGGTGGGTGTGGCCGTGAATCAGCGTTTGGGCCTGGGCCGCCTCAAGCCACTGGCGGGCGGCGGCTGCGTCCACGTCGCCATAGTCGATGCCGGAGCGCTTGCGGGCTTCACTTTGCTGCCGCATGTCGCGGGCAATGGCCTGTCGCTCGGCCAGCGGCCTGGCCAGAAAAGCCTGCTGCCAGGCGGCGCTGCGGACCTGCTGGCGAAACTGCATGTAGTCCACGTCGTCCAGGCACAGCGCATCGCCATGCGAGAGCAGCCAGCGCTGGCCGGAGAAAGTCAGCACTGTCGGGTCGTCCAGCAAGGTGACGTTACACAGCGCCATCAAAGACGGGCCGACCAGAAAATCGCGATTGCCGTGCATGAAAAAGAGCGCCAGCCGGCTGGCCGCCTGACGGAGTTCGCGGGCGCAGCGGTCTTCAAAGCCGGGTTGTGAAAGGGTGGTGAAGCCGGTGCCGACAGCATCGTCGCCTACCCAGACTTCAAACAGGTCGCCCAGAATGAACACGGCATCAGCCGGCGTGTTTTGCAGATAGTGCTGCCAGGCGCTGAAGGTGGCAGGCTCGTCGGCATTCAGATGCAGGTCTGAAATGAAATCGACCGTGCGCCAGGCAGGCGAAGCGGCAAGCTCGGCCATCCGGGGCACGGTCGGGGTCATCAAGGCAGCTGGAAGTTAGAAATTAAAGCGCGACGGCTTTTTCAATGATCACGTCTTCCATCGGCACGTCCGAGTGACCGCCGCGGTTGCCGGTTTTGACGGCCTTGATCTTGTCCACCACCTCGGTGCCGGCAACAACCTTGCCAAACACGGCATAACCCCAGCCCGAAGCGCTGGGTGCGGTGTGGTTCAGAAAGCCGTTGTTCGACACGTTGATGAAAAACTGCGAACTGGCCGAATGCGGCGCATTGGTGCGGGCCATGGCGACGGTGTAGTTGTCGTTCTTCAGGCCGTTGGTGGCTTCGTTTTCGATCTCGCCGTCGGTGGGCTTTTGCTTCATGCCGACTGCAAAACCGCCGCCCTGCACCATGAAGCCGGGAATCACGCGGTGAAACACGGTGTTGTCGTAATGGCCCTTGTTGACGTAGCTCAGGAAGTTGGCGACGCTCTTGGGCGCTTTGGCGGCGTCCAGTTCGAGGGTGATGACGCCGTAGTTGGCGATGTGGAGTTCTACTTTTGGATTGCTCATGGAGACCTTTATTGATTAGTTGACGAGGGTTGCGGATTTGATCACGACGGGCGTCCTGGGAACATCCGAAGGGAAGGGGCCACCAGCGCCGGTCGGCACCGCCTTGATTTTGTTGACGACGTCCATGCCGCTGACGACCTTGCCGAACACGGTGTAGCCAGGGGCCTGCGTTGACGGGTTCAGGAAGTCATTGTCTTTCACATTGATGAAAAACTGCGATGAGGCCGAATTGGGGTCGTTGGTGCGGGCCATGGCGAGCGTGCCGACGACATTTTTCGGGCCGCCCTTGGCAAGCGCTTCGCGGCCTTCATGCACGACGGGCGCGCGGGTTTTTTTCTCGGCATAGCCGCTATCGTAGCCGCCGCCCTGTACCATGAAATTCTCGATCACGCGGTGAAAAATCGTTTCGTCGTAATGCTTGTCCTTGACGTACTGGAGAAAATTCTCGACCGTTTTAGGCGCTTTGTCGGGATAGACCTCAACCACGAAATCGCCTTCGCTGGTGGCGAATTTGACTTTCGGGGCGGTGGGTTCGGCTGCCAGGGCCATGCCGATACCGGCGCTCAGGCTCAAGGCGGCCAGCAGGGCGCTTGCAGTTCGGCGCGTGATACTTGGGGTGAAGATTTTCACTGGGTCAGTCCTTTAAAAAGTCAAGTTAGGGATTTCAGGGGGATTTGGCCGGCTTGGGGCTTTTTGCAGCGGGCGTCAGCAATTGGTTAATCAGCGCCAGTTTGGGGGGCAGGCCTGCATTGCTGGCGTCGAGTTGCAGCGCCTTGCTGTAAGACTGGCTGGCCAGTCGGGCATGAATGTCGCCCAGGTTTTCATGCGCAATGGCGTAAGCGGGGTTGATGCGTATCGCCATTTCAAGCGCCCCCCGCGCCTTGTCGAACTGGCTTTGGCCGGCATAAAGCGCGGCCAGGTTGTTGTAAGGCTCGGGAAGCTCGGGGTAGTCTTCGGTGATTTTGGTGAAGGTTTCTATCGCGTCGCCGGTCCTGGCGGTTTCACCCTGAATCACGCCCTTGAGGAAACGCATCTGCGGGTCGCGCGGCTTGCCGGCGAGGTACTGGTCGGCCCTGGCAAGCGCTTGCGGAAACTGCCGGGCACCGATCAGGCGGTTGACATCGGCGTAGTCGTCGGCATGGGCTGCACTCGTCCAAAGCGCAGTCATGAGAAACAGGCTGCTCACCAGGAGTGACAAGGGCTTGCGTAAAAAGAAGGCTTGCGTGGGCATAAAACTCTCGCTTTTTTTGAAGCATTTAGCCGCGCCGGGGCGGCAAAGTGACGATAAAACAACCCGGCCTTCAAGGAGGTTGCATGCGTTGTCACACGTGCTTACACTGGCTGGATATGCTGTCCAATTCTATCTGAGGGGTATAGTCACCCTTCTTCCCCTGTTGCCCGTTCCCCGTTTTAGCCGACGTATTTTTGCCTCTGATTCAGGGTCATCGCTGCCGGCAACGCCCCTGAGATCCAGCTTTTTTCCCTTCCCTTCTGACCGTTTGACGTCAGAGTACGCACCCAGACATTTTCCATGAGCCTTCGCATTTACAACACGCTGTCGCGTGCCGTAGAAGATTTTTCTCCACTCGTTCCCGGTCATGTCCGCATGTATGTGTGCGGCATGACGGTATATGACCTGTGCCATCTGGGCCATGCGCGCGCCATGGTGGCGTTTGACGTGGTCCAGCGCTGGCTCAAAACGAGTGGCCTGCAGGTTACTTATGTCCGCAACGTCACTGACATTGACGACAAGATCATCAAACGGGCGCTTGAAAACGGCGAAACCATACGCGCGCTGACCGACCGCATGGTCGAGGCGCTGCACCAGGATGCCGATGCGCTGGGCATTGAGCGCCCCACGCACGAGCCGCGTGCCACCGACTATGTGCCGCAGATGCTCAGCCTGATCGGCACGCTGGAACAAAAAGGTCTGGCCTACCGGGCGCAAGGCGGCTCCGGCCAGGGCGATGTGAACTACGCGGTCCGCAAATTTCCCGGCTACGGCAAGCTGTCGGGCAAGTCGCTCGACGAGCTGCGTGCCGGCGAGCGGGCCCTGGTGCTGGACGGCAAGGACGATCCGCTGGACTTCGTGCTCTGGAAAAGCGCCAAGCCGACTGAGCCCGCTGACGCCAAATGGGACAGCGCCTACGGCCCCGGACGCCCCGGCTGGCATATTGAATGCTCGGCCATGGCGTGTGCGTTGCTGGGCGAGTCGTTTGACATTCATGGCGGCGGCGCTGACCTGGAGTTTCCGCACCATGAAAACGAAATTGCCCAGTCGGAGGGGGCCTACAACAAGCCCTTGGCCAGCGTCTGGATGCACAACGGTTTTGTGCGCCTGGACAACGAAAAAATGTCCAAGTCGCTGGGCAACTTTTTCACCATCCGCGAAATCCTGGCGAAATACGACGCCGAGACGGTGCGCTTTTTTATCATTCGCGCCCATTACCGCAGCGCCCTGAATTACAGCGAAGCGCATCTGGACGATGCCAGAGCCTCGCTCAAGCGGCTGTATACCGCGCTCAGCCTGGCGACGCCGACCGGGGTAACGATTGACTGGACTGACCCCTTCGCCGCCCGCTTCAAGGCGGCAATGGATGAAGATTTTGCTACCCCGGAAGCCATTGCCGTGCTGTTCGAGCTGGCCGGCGAGGTGAACAGGACGGGCTCGGCCGCATTGGCGGGCTTGCTGAAAAGCCTGGGCGCTTGCCTGGGCTTGCTGCAAAGCGAGCCGGGTCATTTTCTTCAGGCCGGCGCGGGTCTGGACGACGCCAGGATCCAGCAGTTGATTGCCTCGCGCGCCGACGCCAAAAAGGCCAAAGACTTTGCGGCGGCAGACCGCATCCGCACCGAACTGCTGGCCCAGGGCATTGTGCTGAAAGACTCGCCTCAGGGAACGACCTGGGAGGTGCAATCGTGAAAATTATGAGTATTTTTGACCTTCTGCGCATGCAGGACGGGCGTGGGCAGCTATGAAAAACATAGTGAAAAGCGATTCTGCCGGCAGCGCAATAATTCAGGTGACCGACAAGACCGGCGCCTTGGAGCCTGCCATTGTCATACCTGCGTATTGGGTAGATGCCTGCAAGCACCTGGTTAAAAAAGACCGGGTCATGAAGCGCCTGATCCCGCAATACGGCAACACCTGTCTGCAGTCGCGCGGCGACGCCTTCAGCACCCTGGCGCGCAGCATTGTGGGGCAGCAAATCTCCGTGAAAGCGGCGCAAACCGTCTGGCACCGTTTCGCCGCCTTGCCCGCGGAAATGACGCCCGCCCATGTGCTCAGGCTCAAGGTCGATGACATGCGCGCCGCCGGCCTGAGCGCGCGCAAGGTGGAGTATCTGGTCGATCTGTCGATTCACTTCGACGCCGGCAAGGTCCATGTGCAGGGCTGGCAGGCGATGGACGATGAAACCATCATTGCCGAGCTGATTGCCATTCGGGGCATTGGCCGCTGGACGGCCGAGATGTTTTTGATGTTTTACCTGACCCGGCCGAATGTGTTGCCGCTCGATGACGTGGGCCTCATCAACGGCATCAGCCATAATTATTTTTCGGGTGAATCCGTCAGCCGCAGCGACGCCAGGGAAGTCGCCGCCGCCTGGACGCCATACTGCAGCGTGGCGACTTGGTATATTTGGCGTTCCCTGGACCCGATAGTGGCGCCAGGCGCCTAAGCGCACTGGCAGATTCAGATTTGAAAGCCTGAGGATCACATATGGCAAAAAAAACTTTTCTCGATTTCGAGCAGCCGATTGCGGACCTTGAAGGAAAAATTGAAGAATTGCGTTACGTGCAAACCGAGTCAGCGGTGGATATTTCCGAAGAAATAGACCAGCTGGCCAAAAAGAGCCAGCAGCTCACCAAAGACATCTACAGCGTCTTGAGCCCGTGGCAGATTACCAAGATTGCCCGCCATCCTGAACGGCCCTATACGCTGGACTACGTCCGGGACATCTTCACCGATTTTGTCGAGTTGCACGGCGACCGGCACTTTGCAGACGACCTGAGCATTGTCGGCGGCCTGGCCCGCTTCAACGGCACTGCCTGCATGGTGCTGGGCCACCAGAAAGGGCGCGACACCAGGGAGCGCGGCCTGCGCAACTTCGGCATGAGCAAGCCCGAGGGCTACCGCAAGGCGCTGCGCCTCATGAAGACGGCTGAAAAATTCAGGCTGCCGGTGTTCACCTTTGTTGATACGCCGGGCGCCTATCCCGGTATTGAAGCCGAGGAACGCGGCCAGTCCGAAGCCATCGGCCGCAATATTTTTGAAATGGCGCAGCTCGAAGTGCCCATCATCACCACCATCATTGGCGAAGGCGGTTCGGGCGGCGCGCTGGCCATTTCGGTGGCCGACCAGGTGGTGATGCTGCAGTATTCGATTTACTCCGTCATCAGCCCCGAAGGCTGCGCGTCCATTCTCTGGAAAACGTCTGACAAGGCCCAGGACGCGGCCGAAGCGCTGGGCATTACCGCGCACCGGCTCAAGGCGCTGGGCGTCATTGACAAAATCGTCAACGAACCGGTCGGCGGTGCGCACCGCGACCCCAGGCAGATGGCGGCCTTTTTGAAGCGGGCGCTCAATGATGCGTTCCGGCAGGTCAGCGACTTGAAAGGCAAGGAATTGCTCGACCGTCGCTATGACCGGCTGCAAGGCTATGGCCGCTTTACCGACACCAAAGCTGACGCCGGCAAATAATCCTCTCCCGGAGCCGATGCGCGCGGCGTGTTCCGTGAATCCGGCGCTGGCGGGCATTGACTCCCTTTTTCCTGCTTCTGCGCCGCTGCTTTCTTCGGGCGTTTGTTTAGGCGTGGCCTACAGCGGCGGCGCCGACTCCACCGCCTTGCTGCTGGCGGCGGCCCAGCGCTGGCCGGGCCAGGTTCAGGCCCTCCATGTGCATCATGGGCTTCAGACCGCCGCCGATGACTTCGTTCGCGTCTGTGAATCGGTATGTGCGGGCGCGAAGGTGCCGCTGCAGATAGTGAAGGTCGATGCCGGCCACGCGCCGGGCGAAAGCCCTGAAGACGCGGCGCGGCGCGCGCGCTATGCCGCGCTGGCCACTGCGGCGGCGACGCAAGGCTTGCGGGGTGTGCTGCTCGGTCAACATGCCGATGATCAGGTCGAAACGCTGCTGCTGGCGCTTAGCCGGGGCGCCGGTTTGCCCGGTCTGTCAGCCATGCCGGCGACGTTTGAGCGTGGCGGCATGGTGTTTTACCGTCCGTTGCTGCAAATACCGGCCGCAAGTCTGCGCGAATGGCTGGTACAGCAGCAGATTCCTTTTGTTGACGACCCAACCAACACCGACGAACGCTATACCCGCAACCGCATCCGGGCGCGTTTGCTGCCTGCGCTGGCGCAGGCGTTCCCGCAGTTTCGCGCCACCTTTGCTCGCAGTGCCCGTCATGCTGCGCAGGCGCAGGCGGTGCTGCTGGAAGTCGCCGGGCAGGATCTGGCTCTCGTCGGCACGCCGCCCGCCATCAAGGCCTTGCAAATGCTGTCGCAGCCGCGCCTGGCCAACGTGCTGCGCCACTGGTTGCTGCTGCAGCATGCGACGCCAAGTGCGGCGCAGCTGGAGCAACTGCTGCTGCAAATTGCGGCCTGTACCACGCGTGGGCACCAGATTCACCTCAAGGTGGCTACGGGCCATGTGACGCGGCTGGGGAACGTTCTGCACTACACCGCAGCCGCGGCCAGGTCACGCTGAGAAGGTGCTTGTGCTGGGTATAATTTAAGGCTTTGCCGCAAGCGGTTTTCCTGGCAGGTGCCGGCAAAAAAACAAGTTCACTACAAACTCCTGATTGACATCCTGCAATGGCTTTGATCGTTCATAAATACGGCGGCACATCAATGGGCTCGACCGAGCGCATCCGCAATGTGGCCAAACGCGTCGCCAAGTGGGCGCGCGCCGGTCACCAGATGGTTGTCGTTCCCAGCGCCATGAGTGGCGAAACCAACCGCCTGCTGGGTCTGGCCAAAGAGCTGGCGCCCGCCCAGTCCGACGATGCTTACAGTCGCGAGCTTGACGCGCTGGCCGCCACGGGCGAGCAGGCCTCCAGCGCGCTGCTGGCCATTGCGCTGCAGGCTGAAGGCATGCAGGCTGTGAGTTACGCCGGCTGGCAGGTCACCATCAAAACCAACAGTGCTTACACCAAGGCCCGCATCGAATCGATTGACGACGAGCGGGTGCGTACCGATCTGGACGCTGGCAGGATTGTCATCATCACCGGCTTTCAGGGCATGGACGAGGGCGGCAATGTCACCACGCTGGGCCGCGGCGGATCCGACACCTCGGCCGTGGCGATTGCCGCCGCGCTCAAAGCCCATGAGTGCCTGATCTACACCGATGTCGATGGCGTGTACACCACCGACCCGCGCGTAGTGCCCGAAGCGCGGCGCCTGCACACCGTGAGCTTTGAGGAGATGCTGGAAATGGCCTCGATGGGCTCCAAGGTATTGCAGATACGCTCGGTTGAATTTGCCGGCAAGTACAAGGTGCCGCTGCGGGTGCTGTCCAGTTTTACCGACTGGGACATTGACATTAACGAAGAAGCCGTTTCAGGCACTTTGATCAGTTTTGAGGAAGACGAAAAAATGGAAAAAGCCATCGTATCGGGCATTGCATTCAACCGCGATGAAGCCAAAATTTCCGTGCTGGGTGTACCTGACACCCCGGGCATTGCCTACCAGATTCTGGGCGCGGTGGCCGATGCCAACATCGAAGTCGATGTGATCATCCAGAACATCAGCAGGGACGGCAAAACCGACTTCAGCTTTACCGTGCATCGCAACGATTACGCCAAAACCGTTGATTTGCTCAAGACCAGGGTAGTTCCCGCGCTTGGTGCGCAGGAAGTTACCGGCGACGCCCGCATCTGCAAGGTCAGCATTGTCGGCATTGGCATGCGCAGCCATGTGGGGATTGCCAGCAAGATGTTTCGCGTGCTGGCCGAAGAAGGCATCAACATCCAGATGATCTCCACCAGCGAAATCAAGACTTCGGTGGTCATTGACGAGAAATACATGGAGCTCGCCGTTCGCGCACTGCACAAGGCTTTTGATCTTGACCAGCCCGTGGCCTGAAATTCAACCCGAACTCGTGACATAATCCTGTCATTGGAAACGTGACCGAGTGGCCGAAGGTGCTCCCCTGCTAAGGGAGTATGGGGTGTAGAGCCTCATCGAGAGTTCGAATCTCTCCGTTTCCGCCAAGACC
>JAYWDL010000396.1:0-3692 GCA_043779865.1 Polaromonas sp. | reverse complement strand
CACCACCTACCGGAGAAGCACCATGCAAAGTTCGAAATCACGTCGCTTGACACTCAAGGCGATCGCAGCAGCCGTTGCCCTGACGGGGCTTTCCGTTTTGCCGGCGCATGCCCAGACCGGCGGCACCATCAAGGTCGGCATCCTGCACAGCCTGTCGGGCACCATGGCCATTTCTGAAACCGTGTTGAAAGACACCGTGCTGATGGCGATTGACGAGATCAACGCCAAGGGTGGGGTGATGGGCAAGAAGCTGGAACCGGTCGTCGTTGACCCTGCTTCCAACTGGCCGTTGTTCGCCGAAAAAACCAAGCAGCTGCTGGGTCAGGACAAGGTTGCCGTGATCTTCGGCTGCTGGACTTCGGTGTCGCGCAAGTCGGTGCTGCCGGTGGTCGAAGAAATGAACGGCCTGCTGTTCTACCCCGTGCAGTACGAGGGTGAAGAGTTGAGCAAAAACGTGTTCTACACCGGCGCGGCGCCCAACCAGCAGGCGATTCCTGCCGTTGATTATCTGATGAGCAAGGCCGGCGGCGGCGCCAGGCGCTGGGTGCTTCTGGGCACGGACTACGTGTACCCGCGCACGACCAACAAAATCCTGCGCGCCTACCTCAAAAGCAAGGGCGTGGCCGACAAAGACATCGACGAGAAATACACACCTTTCGGCCATTCGGACTATCAGACCATCGTCGCCGACGTGAAGAAGTTTTCTGCCGGGGGCAAGACCGCGGTGGTTTCAACCATTAACGGCGACTCCAACGTGCCGTTCTACAAGGAACTTGGCAATGCCGGCCTGAAAGCCACGGACGTGCCGGTGGTCGCGTTTTCGGTGGGCGAAGAAGAACTGCGCGGTGTCGATACGAAGCCGCTGGTGGGTCACCTGGCGGCGTGGAACTATTTCCAGTCGATCAAGAACCCCGCGAACACCGAGTTCATCAAGAAATGGTCGGATTACGCCAAAGCCAGGAAACTGCCAGGCTCTGACAAGCCGTTGACGAACGATCCGATGGAGGCCACCTATATCGGCATCAACATGTGGAAGCAGGCGGTTGAAAAGGCCAAATCGACCGACACGGACAAAGTCATCGCCGCGATGGCCGGCCAGACTTTCAATGCGCCGTCTGGCATTGTGAGCAAGATGGATGAAAAGAACCATCACCTGCACAAATCGGTCTTTATTGGCGAGATCAAGGCGGACGGTCAGTTCAACGTGGTCTGGAAGACGCCTGGCCCCATCAAGGCCAAGCCATGGAGCCCCTACATCGAAGGCAACGACAAGAAGCCTGACGAGCCTGCCAAAGGCGCGACGGTAGCGACCAAGTAATGAGCCTGGCGCCGGAACCTCCAGGGGAGCCGGGCCGCGCCATTACGGTTTACCCGCACCCCCGTCAAGGCGAATGTGCCGACGGGGGCAACTTTTGTCTCGTTCGCTTGTCAGGTCACCGTGTTCATGCTGCTTCAGACTGGTTTGTTAGTCGCTATGCTTTTGATAGCTGGTCACGCACATGCATTGAGGGCTGACGAGGTAAAAGGCATGATATTCGGCGAAACCGAGGCGCGTGTGGAGGCGCTGAACCAGGCGGCGCTGACGGCAGACGAAAAGACGGTGGCCTTCATTCAGGCCATGGCCGACGATGCCATCAGGACGCAGGGTGACAAAGTCTTTGTGGTGAAAGGCGAAAAAGGCTTTGACCCGATCTCGGGCGCAGAACTGCCTTTGCCCGCGGACGCAGAAGAGGTGATCAATCCCAACCTGATGCGCAGCGAGCTCGATACGGCCCTGGCTGCCCTCAAGCTGCTTTCCAGCGACGAAAGGTTGCGGCGCGAAGCACTCAAGACACTGGCTGGCGAGACCGATGAAGCACGCCTGCCCTTGATTGAAAAAGCGTACGCAGCCGAGACGGCGCCGGCGTTGAAAAGTCAGCTGGCGCTGGTGCGCGCAGCCATTTTGCTGGGCAGCAGTGACAAAACCCGGCGGCTGAAAGCGGCGGCGCTGCTTGCGGAAAGCCATAGCCCTGTGACCAAAACCGCGTTGCTTGATCGTCTGCGCATTGAGGGCGATGCGGACGTGAAAGTTGCGCTGCAGGCGGCGCTGGCGCGTGTCGATGCCTCACTGGCGTGGGGCGACCGACTGGGCGCCATCTTCAGCGGCATCAGCCTGGGCAGCATTTTGCTGCTGGTCGCACTGGGCCTGGCCATCACCTACGGCCTGATGGGCGTCATCAACATGGCGCACGGCGAACTGATGATGATTGGCGCCTACGCCACCTACGTGGTGCAGGGTGTGTTCCAGACCTACCTGCCGGCCGCCTTTGACTGGTATTTGCTGGCCGCCGTACCGGTGGCGTTTGGGGCTTCAGCCTTGATGGGGGCGGTGCTGGAGCGCAGCGTGATCCGCTTTCTGTACGGGCGGCCGCTTGAGACTCTGCTGGCCACCTGGGGCATCAGCCTGATGCTGCAGCAACTGGTTCGCTCGATCTTCGGCGCGCAGAACGTTGGCGTCGAGAACCCGGTGTGGATGAGCGGCGGCGTGCAGGTGCTGGGCAATTTGTCCTTGCCCTACAACCGGCTCGTCATTATTGCTTTCGCGGCTTTTGTTTTACTGGCGGTAGCGTGGCTGATCAGCCGGACCCGGCTGGGCCTGTTTGTGCGCGGCGTCACCCAAAACCGGCCGATTGCCTCCTGCATGGGCGTGAACACGGCGCGCGTTGACACCTATGCGTTTGCGCTCGGCTCGGGCATCGCCGGGCTGGCGGGCTGCGCCTTGAGTCAGGTCGGCAATGTGGGGCCCGACCTCGGGCAAAGCTACATCGTGGACGCCTTCATGGTGGTGGTGCTGGGCGGCGTTGGCCAGCTGGCCGGCACCGTGTATGCGGCGATGGGGCTGGGCATTCTGAACAAGTTTCTGGAAGGCTGGACAGGTGCCGTGCTGGCCAAGATTGCCGTGCTGGTGTTCATCATCATCTTTATCCAGAAGCGGCCGCAGGGCATCTTCGCGATGAAGGGACGGAGCGCAGAAGCATGAAGATGAACGACTCCACGCTTCAGGTCGAGCTACCGGTAAAAGGTCCACTGCTGACACGTACTGGCTGGAGCGCTTTCATGATGGCGCTGATTGCGGTATGCGCGGTGGCCCCGGTGCTCAATCTGTGGGTGCCCGAGGGTAGCGCCTTTCACATGAGCACCTATGCCGTTGCGCTGCTCGGCAAGATCATGTGCTACGCCATCGCAGCGCTGGCGATGGATCTGATCTGGGGCTATACCGGTATTTTGTCGCTGGGTCATGGCGTATTTTTTGCGCTGGGCGGCTACGTGATGGGCATGTACCTGATGCGCCAGATCGGCCGCGACGGCAACTACAAAAGCGACCTGCCTGACTTCATGGTGTTCCTCGACTGGAAGACCCTGCCGTGGCACTGGACGTTCAGCGACAGCTTCCTGGCGACGCTGCTGCTGATTGTTCTGGTGCCCGGCGTGGTGGCTTTCGTGTTCGGATTTTTTGCATTCCGCTCGCGCATCAAGGGCGTGTATTTTTCGATCATCACACAGGCCATGACGTTTGCCGCCATGCTGCTGTTCTTTCGCAACGAGACCGGTTTTGGCGGCAACAATGGTTTCACGGATTTCAAGCGGATTTTGAACATTCCCCTGGCCACGCCGTCCATGCGCATGCTGCTGTTTGTGCTGACCGGGCTCAC
>JAYWDL010000395.1:0-3693 GCA_043779865.1 Polaromonas sp. | reverse complement strand
GCTACACCGCGCTGCGCGTGGACGACAGCCGCACCCTGGTCCTGTCTGGCAAGCACGCCTATGTCAACACGGCTGCGGCGGGCGTTGACGCCACCGGGGCGGCAGCGGCCGTGCAAGGCGCCAGCGCCTCGGTATTGGGCAACGTCTTCATCGCCCGTGGCCGCGCGCCCGCGGTGGATGTGAGCGCCAGCGGTGAAGTGCTCTTCAGCGACAACCGCTGCGAGCTGCGCGCCAATGGCAACACCGCCGTGCTGCTGAACACACCGGTTGCCATCATCAATGCCAACCGCGTGCGCGGGGGGCGCGAAGTCTCGATCAGCGTGTCTAACGGCAAAGCCGTCGCGGCCATCGGCAACATCACCACGCGCCCCATCAACGCACCGCTGAAGCCCGAAATGGTTCCGCTCAACCTCATCGGTTGAACGACCACCAGACCACAGCAAGTCAACGCCCCCCCCAGAAACAGGAGCACCCCATGCGCTTCATCGTCATCAGCCAAGCGTCCGATCTGCAAACAGCCCTGGGCGCCAGGCTCCTCAAAAAGCCCGCGGGAGGCAAAGGCAAAGCCGGCGCCCACGAAGTCAGCCAGGCCACGCTGGACCAGGTGAAACAGCTCAATCCTCATGTGGACTTTCAGCGCATGGAAGCCGGCACCGTGCTGCTGCTGCCCGACAGCCCGGAGCTGAACGACAAGGACAGCCAATCCCTCACCGGCAACTCCTTTGAAGACTTCGCCGCCC
This sequence comes from Polaromonas sp., assembly GCA_043779865.1. Taxonomy (GTDB): domain Bacteria; phylum Pseudomonadota; class Gammaproteobacteria; order Burkholderiales; family Burkholderiaceae_C; genus Polaromonas. Next base: position 2,953 of record JAYWDL010000395.1, on the reverse strand, counting down.
ACACCAGCGAAGGGTTCAAGGCCGTCGCCCAACGCATGCGCATCAGCGCCGATGCGCTGGCCGCCGACCGTGCCGCCGTGAATGCCGTCCTCAAAATCGCAGCCGTCAAACGCCAGATCGAAAGCGACCCGCTGCTGCTAAAGCAGCTCGACGAGGCGAACAGCGAATTCACCGACGCGCAGAAGCAAGCGCAAGACGCTGCCAGCCAGGTCGAGGCGATGCAAAAAGACATGAGCACCGAGCTGGAGGCCTTGAGGGGAATGCTGAAATGAACAACTGATCAGCAATGGGTTAACAAGCCGACAGGTTTTAAGTTACACCGGAAACATTTTTCTCCTATTTTTTAATCGAAAAATATAGCAAATTACACGTACGAACCGATACCCATTCGCGCTGCGGTTCATGCCCCGTAAACGCAAGGAGCCAAGCCGAATGAAGCGCCATCAGAAGTTGCCTATTCCGTATGTGCGTGGTCGAGTCTCGCGGCTTGTCAGGATGAGTTGGTGAACAGCCTCAACCCCCCCATTCATCACAGCCATCCCAGCGAGGGTGACTGCGGTGAACTTGGCGGCGCGTCGCCCGTCTTTCTCGCCACGCTGGCGCAGATCCGCCGCATAGCGTCCAGCGAAGCGCCGTTGTTGATAGAAGGGGAAACCGGCTCTGGCAAGGAACTCGTTGCGCGCGCTGTTCACTACTGGGGGATTCGAAAAATCGGACCGTTCGTGCCAGTCAACTGTGGCGCCTTGCCCGATCACCTGCTGGAGGCCGAGTTGTTTGGCCATGAACGCGGCGCTTTCACCGATGCAAAAACGGCTCGTCGCGGCCTGGTCGTCCAGGCTAACGGAGGCACACTTTTCCTGGACGAGGTGGATGCGTTGAGCGCCAAAGCCCAGGTCGCGTTACTGAGATTCCTGCAGGACCAGCGCTTCCGGCCGCTGGGAAGTTCGCGAGAGCTCCGTACGGATGTACGTGTGATCGCAGCAACCAACCAGGCGCTGGCCCCCATTGCACAGGACGGACGATTTCGTTGTGACCTGCTGTATCGATTGAAGATCCTGCACCTGGTACTGCCGCCGCTGCGCGCACGAACGGGTGATGCGCAACTCCTGGCCCTGCAGTTCCTGGCCACCCTGTGCATGAAATACAAGATGCCGCTCAAGCAATTCGATGCAGCAACGCTCACATGGATAGGCGATTATTCGTGGCCCGGCAATGTGCGCGAACTTGAGAATTGGGTGCATCGCGAATTGCTGATGACTGACGGCCAGACGATTCGTACAGTCCCGGCGGCTGCCAGCGATGAACCAGCGAGAGACCGTGGCGTGGTGTCCAGCTTTCAGCATGCCAAGGCCGAAGCGCTGTGGGCCTTCGAGCGTGACTATGCGCTGATCGTGATGCGTCAGGCCGGTGGCAATGTCACGCAGGCAGCACGACTGGCTGGCAAGGAACGCCGGGCTTTCGGCAAACTTATCAAAAAGCACGGCATCGATCCCCAGAACCTGAGCGACTGACCTGCACGAGGATGCCGCGCACCTTGCCTTCGCAGCCAGGAGAGTGCCAATGCGCGGCCAAAAAAAACGGCACCCGAAGGTGCCGCTGCGTGCCATTGGGGCGTTATTCGCCCCAATGGCGGGAATCAAGCCTTTTGAGCGGCTTTCACTCTGACTTTTGGCTGACCGATGCCACCGCATTGATGCTGGCGGTCATTGCCGACTTGATGACAGCCACGGCGGCCTCTGAACCGGCGGGTGCGTTCTTCAACGAGTTTTCCAGAAGGGCGGTGACGGTTTTTTGCGATTCGGCGCTCGTGGATTCAAAGGCCTTGGTGAAATCGGCACTGTTGCCAGACACGATGTCATAAAGATGACGGCTGTAAGAGGCTGCTTTTTCGGCCAGCGGCTTGACCATATCCGATTGCAGAGCCAGCAGCGACCGAGAAGTCTTTGAGCTCCCCGAGCTGCGCGCGCGAGTCGTCGCACACCGGCAAATGCGCTCAGTGTGCACCTGCGGGGCGGTGCACTTGGGCGCATGGCCTGCCGGTGTCGATGTCCCCGCCCAGTACGGCGCCAGCATCAAAGCCATGGCCATGGCCGTGAACTTGAACCAGCACCAGCTCATCGCCTTGGCACGCACAGCCTGTGCAATGCCCATCACCTCAGGGAACTGCCGTACGTACACGAACAAGAGAAAATCCGGGATCCTTGGGCCCGGGAGATGGGCGACTTGTTGCGCCAGGCGCTACAGGAGGGTCATCTGGGCGCTGGGGCCACTAACTTGCTGGCTCGCCTGCGCGAGTACCGCCAGGATGTATGGCGCTTCATGACCGATGAGGGCGTGCCGTTCACCAACACCCTGGCCGAGCAGGCGCTGCGCATGTCCCAAGGTCAAACAAAAGATATCGGGCTGCTTTAGAACCGGGCACGGGGCAGATACGTTCTTTACGATCCGCTCGTGCCTGGCAACCATGACCCAAGCAAAAGGCCAATCTGTTTGATTACCTGCTCAGTGTTCAACTGCCAGCCTATTCAGCCTTGCTTGGCTGGGTGAGCTGAGTAGTTACAGATTTTTAAGGATTTCAAGCCTGTAGCGCAATCAATACGGGCGCATGCAGCTATTTATTTGATAGCATTTAATCAATCTTCAAAGCCGCGCCAACACACGTTACAACGCTTTTTCGGGTGCGTCGAGCTTGACCCGCGCTTACGCAATGTCAGCCGCGCCCGGCGGGCAACCCTGCCGCCACATCCCTGAACGCGGCCAGCGCAGCCTCCAGATGGTCGATGATTTCCTGCTGGAGCACGTCGGGCGGCGGCAGCTCATCCAGGTTATCGAGGCTGTCATCCTTTAGCCAGAAGATGTCCAGACTGGCCTTGTCCCGCGCCATCAGCTCGGCGTAGGGGTAGCATTTGAAACGCTCGGTCTCAGTGCGCTGATGGCGGTTTTCCGGGTGGTA
>JAYWDL010000394.1:0-10376 GCA_043779865.1 Polaromonas sp. | reverse complement strand
GGTGCGGCTGGCGGCGACTTTCGGCTTTGGGCGCTTGTGGCTGGGGCCGGCGCTGGCGAACTTTCAGGAGCGTTATCCGCGTATTGAAATCCAGTTGCAACTGACCGAGCAACTGCCTGACCTGGCACTTGAAGGATTTGACGGCGCGATCTGGCTGTGGCAGGTAGAAGGCCGACGGGCAGCGCAATGGGTATCACGACGGCTGGCGCGCAATCAGCGTGTCCTGGTCGCAGCGCCGCGCTACCTGCAGCAGCGTGGCATCCCGGCAACGCTGCAGTCCTTGCAGGACCATGCCTGCCTGATCGTGCGCGAGAACGGCAATGCGCCGGGCCAGCGTTTCGACATGTGGACCCTTCACAAAGACCATGACGAGCTGCCCGAGCGGGTGCGGGTGCATGGGCCGTTGTCAAGCAACTCGGGTGAGCTGGTACGCGACTGGTGTGTAGCGGGCCGCGGCATCATGCTGCGAAGCCTCTGGGATATTGCATTCGAACTGGCTTCAGGCCAGCTGGTGCGGGTACTGCCAGACTATTCCATGCCCGATGCCGATATTCATTGGCTTGCCCCCTACCGCACGGATTTGCCACGGCGTATGCGCCTGCTGATCGACTTTCTGGTTACCCAATTTCAGAGTGCGCCCTGGGAAACTACGCAACCCGTGGCTTCGCGGGGCTTACCACGAGGCTCACACCCAACGCGGTAAGCGCGGTACCGACAACGGTCGCGATGGTGATGGCTTCGCCAAAAAGCAGCCATGCCATCAGTGCAGTTGTAGGCGGCACCAGGTAAAACAAACTGGTCACCGCAGTGGCCGCACCGCGCTGAATCAGCAGATAAAGCAGCGAGCTGCCGCCCAGCGTCAATGCCAGCACCGACCAGGCCATAGCCCCGATGAACTCCGGGTTCCACACAATGGCTTCGGTTTCCATCAGGGCCAAGGGCAAGGTCACCAGCAATGCGGCGGCAAGCTGAATTGCGTTGGCGCTTCGCACATCAGTGGGCTGCACAAAACGTTTTTGGTAAAGCGTTCCTGCCGTGATGCTGAACAGTGCAAACACCGTACACCCCAAGGTCAGTACGGTCACTTCACTGCCCGTGCCGAATTTACGGGCAACCACCAGCAAAAGTCCACCCAGCCCCAATGCCAGGCCCATCCACTGCCGCAGCGTGACCTGGGTTTTCGGTTGACCTTGGGAATGGCCCGACGGGCCCGCCCACGAGACCCACAGCGCCGTCAGTACTGGCTGCAGGCCCACAATCAGTGCCGCCAAGCCAGACCCCATGCCAGCCTTGACGGCCACCCAGACCCCTCCCAGGTAACCACCATGCATCAGCAACCCGGTTGCGGCCAGATGCAGCCACTGCTGGCGACCGCGCGGCCAGCGCGCGCGGGCAAACCTGATCCAGATCAGAAAACAGACGATGGAAAAGAAATAGCGCATTGCCAGGAATGTCAGCGGCGGCGCATAAGGCAGGCCAAATTTGGCAACAATGAAGCCGGTGCTCCAGATCACCACAAATACGCCGGGCATGGCCCGGATCAGGGCATCGGAAGAGGATGAAAACTTCAAGACCGGCTCATTTCAGGAAAGATCATTTCGTCCGCGCGCGAATTTCGGGAATGGCTTTTTGCAGGTAGTAAGCCATGGACCAGACCGTCAGGATGGCGGAAATCCAGATCAGCCAGGTGCCCCACACCGCGGTATTGATGATTCCAAACAAACGGCCGTCGTAGAGCAGGAAGGGAATCGCAATCATCTGTACCGTGGTCTTGACCTTGCCGAGCATGTGAACAGCGACGCTTCGGGACGCGCCAATCTGGGCCATCCATTCGCGCAAGGCAGAAATCGCAATCTCGCGGCCAATGATAATGAATGCCACAAACACATCGGCACGTTGCAAATGCACCAGCACCAGCAAGGAGGCACAGACCAGAAACTTGTCGGCCACCGGATCGAGGAAAGCGCCGAATGAGGACGTCTGCTTCAGCTTGCGAGCGAGGTAGCCGTCCAGCCAGTCGGTCGCGGCAAAGACTACAAACATCACGGTCGCAATCAGGTTGCGTTCGACCGGGGCGATGTTCAGATAGAAAACCCCCACGATCAGCGGAATCGCAACGATGCGGGTCCAGGTCATCACGGTGGGAATGGTCAGAAACATGATGCCGATTTTGGCATGAGCCACGGGCACTCCCCGAAACGTGAGCGGACCTGACTCATTATTGAATTTTCCACAATTTGTGACAGCTTGCGCGTCACTGCGAGCGCAGCGCGGCAATCCATGACTGCGCTTTATCGACGATGGATCGCCACGGCCTGCGGCCTCGCGATGACGAGGTTGTGCGCAGGCCTCGCGATGGCCGCAAAACTGCCCGCTCTCGCCCTGAAGCCCACCTCAATGCAGGGCACGGTAAATTTCCTCGGCCAGCTCCTTCGAAATACCCTCCACCATCGCGATGTCCTCTATGCTGGCCGACGCAATGCCGCGAACCCCGCCAAACCGCTGCAACAGACTGGCGCGGCGTTTCGGGCCAATCCCCGCAATGTCTTCAAGCCGGCTGCCGCCTACGCGCACCTGGGCCCGCCTGGCGCGCATGCCAGTGATGGCAAAGCGGTGCGCCTCGTCCCTGATTTGCGCAACAAGCATCAGCGCGGCCGAATCGCGCCCCAGATAAACTTTCTCGCGGCCATCGGCAAACACCAGCTCTTCCAGACCCACCTTGCGGCCCTCACCTTTTTCAACGCCGGCAATCAGCCCCAGGTCCAGCCCCAGCTCGACGAACACTTCACGCGCCATCGACACCTGTCCTTTGCCGCCATCGACCAGCACCAGGTCCGGCAAGCTAGCCTCGCCATTGCGTGCCGCCTCGGCCAGCCTGGTGTAGCGCCGCAACAACACCTGGCGCATGGCGGCGTAGTCGTCGCCCGGCGTAATGCCTTCAATGTTGTAGCGGCGATATTCACTGTTTTGCATCTTGTGCTCCCTGAACACCACGCACGACGCCTGCGTTGATTCACCGGCCGTGTGCGAGATGTCAAAGCACTCGATGCGCAAGGCGTCAAGGTTGTCGAGTGGCAGTTCCAGTGCTTCAGCCAGCGCACGGGTTCGCGCCTGTTGCGAGCCCTCTTCAGCGAGAAGGCGCGCCAGCTGAAGGCCGGCATTTTTCTGCGCCATCTCCAGCCAGATGCGGCGCTGCTCGCGCGGCTGGTGAATGGCAGTGATGCGGCTGCCGGTCTGTTCGGCCAGCGCATTCATCAAGTCCTTGTCAACCGGCTCGCTACACACCAGCGTGGGCGGCGCAGGCACGCCGATATAGTGCTGCGCGATAAACGCTTCAAGCACCAGCGCTTCGAGCGATTTGACGGCTTGCACGGGCACCGCAGCAGAGCTTTCGCTGCCCTCTTCAATTGCGGCGTCCAGCGCGGCAACGTCAGTCGCGTTTTCGACATGCGTCGGAAAGTAGGGACGGTCACCCAGGTGGCGGCCGCCGCGCACCATCGCCAGGTTGACGCAGGCTTTGCCGCCCTGCACTTTAACCGCCAGAATGTCCACGTCCTTGTCGCCGCCGATGTCCATGGCTTGCTGGTGCAGCACCTTGGACAGCGCAGCCATCTGGTTACGCAGCTCAGCGGCCTGCTCAAACTCCAGCCGGTCGGCATGCGCCAGCATTTTCTTTTCCAGCTCGGTCAGGATTTCCTGCGTCTGGCCCCGCAAGAAGCGCCCGGCGTTGGCGGTGTCCAGCGCGTATTGCGCCGCAGATACATGGCCAACGCACGGCGCCGAGCAGCGCTTGATCTGGTACAGCAAACAGGGCCGGGTGCGGTTGCTGAACACCGTGTCTTCGCAGGTGCGCAGCCTGAACACTTTTTGCAGCAGCAAAATTGTGTCTTTCACCGCCCAGGCGCTGGGGTACGGGCCAAAGTACTGGTGTTTTTTTTCAATCGCGCCGCGATAGTAGGCAATGCGCGGATAGGCCGTTGCCGATGGGGGGCCGCCCTCGTCCTTGATATGGGCAGCGGTCAGCTTGAGGTAGGGATAGCTCTTATCGTCCCGGAACAGGATGTTGTATTTCGGGTTGAGCGTCTTGATCAGGTTGTTTTCCAGCAGCAGCGCCTCGGCTTCGGAACGCACCACCGTGGTTTCCATGCGGACGATTTTGGTAATCATGTGGCCAATGCGTGTGCCGCCATGGTTTTTCTGGAAATAGCTGGTGACCCGCTTTTTGAGGTTTCGCGCCTTGCCGACGTAGAGCACACCGCCCTCGGCATCAAAGTAGCGGTAAACACCCGGCAGCGCAGGCAGCGCAGCCACTTCAGCCAGCAACTCGGGCGAATGTTCAGCGGTCAGGTTGTAAGACATAACGCGTATTTTGCCGTGTGCTGCAATCCTGCACTGGCAAAAGGCAGGCGGACCGGATGGCCCAGCAGGTTGCGCCCGGCGCAAACAATCCTGAGCATCACAATATCCCCATGACTGGCGTGCGCTTTTGGGACATTTTCTGTAAGGTTATCGACAACTTCGGGGACATCGGCATCTGCTGGCGCCTGGCCTCTGACCTGGCCTCGCGTGGCCATCAGGTGCGGCTATGGCTGGATGATGCGTCGGCGCTGGCCTGGATGGCGCCAGCGGGCTGCAATGGCGTTCGCGTATTGTCGTGGACCGCGCCGCTTGACCTGGCAGCTGCAGGGTTTGAACAGCAGCCGCCTGACGTGCTGATCGAAGCTTTCGGCTGCGAAATTGCTCCTGAATTCATAGCTTCTTGCGTCCGTCACACAAGCGGAAAAGGTCTAAAACCCTTATGGATCAACCTTGAATACCTGTCGGCAGAAAGCTATGTCGAGCGTTGCCACGCCCTGCCCTCGCCCGTGCAGGGCGGCCCGGCGGCGGGCTGGATCAAATGGTTTTTTTACCCGGGCTTTACCGTCCTGACCGGCGGCCTGTTGCGCGAGCCTGACCTGGCCGGGCGACAAGCGCATTTTGACCGCAGCGCCTGGCTGGCGGCTCAGGGCATTGCCTGGAAGGGCGACGGGAGCGGCGAGAAGCTGGTCTCGCTGTTCTGCTACGAACCGCCTGCGCTGGGCGCGCTCCTGGGACAGTTGGCGCAACATGGACTGCAGGGCCAGCCGGTGCGCCTGCTGGTGGCCGCAGGCCGGGCCGAGAAGGCTATCAAAGCCCTAATTAATGATAAAAACAGCCTTTTGCGCACTATAGACGGGCGCAATCTGCTATCAATTTCATACCTTCCTTTGTTGGTGCAATCCGACTTCGATCACTTGCTGTGGGCCTGCGACCTGAATTTTGTGCGCGGCGAAGACTCGGTCGTCCGCGCCCTATGGGCCGGAAAACCGTTTGTCTGGCAGATTTACCCACAGGATGACGGGGCCCATCTGTACAAGCTGAATGCCTTTCTGGACATGCTGGATGCGCCGCTTTCGCTGCGGCTCTTTCACACCGCCTGGAACCGGCAAGTGTCAGGGCCGGCGGATGTCCCGGCGCTGGACCTGCCGGCCTGGCGGTGCTGCGCCCTCGCCGCGCGCTCCCGCCTGATGGCCCAGGACGATCTGACCACCCGTTTGCTCGGGTTTGTGGCAAAAAAACGCTAAAATCATGGGCTTTATGGATTTGCCTGATGAGGCAAAACGCATAACCGGTCACCCAACCCGCCGCAGAACCTGCACATTCCTGCACATGTTTAGCGGTCTACCCTCAGTAAAACTGCTATGAAAATCGCTCAAGAAATCCGCGCCGGTAACGTCATCATGAACGGCAAGGACCCGATGGTCGTGCTCAAGACCGAATACAGCCGCGGCGGGCGCAACTCCGCCACCGTGCGCATGAAGCTCAAAAGCCTGATCGCCAACTTCAACACCGAAGTCGTTTTCAAGGCCGACGACAAGATTGACCAGGTCATTCTGGACAAGAAAGACTGCACCTATTCCTATTTTGCCGACCCGATGTACATCTGCATGGACTCCGAATACAACCAGTACGAAGTCGAAGCCGAAAACATGGGCGACTCGCTGAACTACCTGCAGGACGGCATGGACCTGGAAGTCGTGTTTTACGACGGCAAGGCCATTTCGGTCGAAGTGCCCACCAGCGTACAGCGCGAAATCACCTGGACCGAACCTGCCGTCAAAGGCGACACCTCTGGCAAGGTTCTGAAGCCTGCCAAGCTGGCCACCGGCTTTGAGATTGGCGTGCCGATTTTTGTAGCGCAAGGCGATGTCGTTGAAATCGACACCCGCACCGGCGAATACCGCAAGCGCGTCTGACCCTGTTGCCTTCCCGGTGCATGGCTCACTTTTAAAAAAGGCTCCCCACGGAGCCTTTTGCATTTCCCGCAACGCTCAGGCAACGCTCGGCTATGGCAGCTGCCACCGCACCGGGCATGTCCATCGTGATTACCTCTTCCTTACCAACAACGGCTCATGGAACAAACACAAGATATATCGGAAGATCGCCTGGCGCACGCCTGGTCTGAACTGCACGCACTTTCCACCGACACAACACCGCTGCGACCCGATGCCAATCGGCTGGCGTTCGCTGATCCGGAGTTTTTACTGCGGCGCGAAACCCGTGGCATCCGCTTTCAGCTTGAAATGCTCAAGCCCGAAATCGATCAGCAGGAGCAAGGCATTGAAAACACCATCGTGGTGTTCGGTAGCGCCCGCTTCCCTGCCCCCGAGCAGGCCAGCGCGGCCCTCAAGCTGGCGGAAGAAAGCGGCGATGAAGCCGAGCTGACCCTGGCCCGTCGCCATGTGCGCAACGCTTATTACTATGATCAGGCCCGCCTGTTTGGGCGCCTGGTAGCGAGCTACAGCAACCCGCGGCCGGCTTCGGAGCAGTTGTTCATTTGCACTGGCGGCGGCCCCGGCATCATGGAAGCGGCCAACCGTGGCGCCCAGGAAATGGAAGCCCTTACCGTAGGGCTCAACATTGTGTTGCCGCACGAGCAATCGTCCAACCCCTATATATCGCCGTCACTGAACTTCAAATTTCACTACTTCGCTCTGCGCAAAATGCATTTCATGATGCGTGCCAAAGCCCTGGTGGCCTTTCCTGGTGGATTTGGAACCCTCGACGAGCTGTTTGAAGTCATCACGCTCGTGCAAACCCGCAAGGCCAAACCGGTGCCGATCATTCTTTTCGGCTCCGAATACTGGCAACGGCTTTTCAACTTTGACGTCATGGTTGAAGAAGGCGCCATCAGCCCCGGCGACCTCAAGCTATTCCAGTATGTCGATGACCCGCAAGTTGCCTGGGACGCCATCAAAACTTTTTACGACCTTTAAGCTTTTCCACCGCTAACGGTATCGCGGACCGGGCGCCCGCCATCGGATGTCAGGCTGCTCTTGAGCAGCCAGGCCAGGGGGGATCCGGCGCCCACCATCGCGCCCGTGGCCCAGAAAACACCCGCAATGCCAATTACGGCGCCTGCCGAGCCAAACAGCATGGGCATGAGCACACTGGAGGCGTTAATCGCCATCAGCCGCAAGCCCAGCGCCTCACCATGACGAGCCTCCGGCGTCATCTGATGCAACATGCTCATGATCATTGGCTGCACCATGCCCAGCGAGAAACCCAGAAACACGGAGCACACGCCCATCGTCAGCGCCGACCGCATGAGCGGGTAGACCGCAAACAGCGCAGCGGTGGCCAGCATGGAGAACGCGAGTACACGCCACTCACGCAGATGCGCCGCCACTAGGGGCATCAGCATGCGGATCACGGCCGCAGCCATTGCAAAGGCGCCCAGAATGGAGCCAATCACCGACGCGCTGATGCCTCTTTCAAACCCGAGCACCGGCACCACAAAGGTGTGCACATCCCAGCAGGAGGACAAAAACCAGTTCACCAGCATCAACCGGCGAAACATCGGCTCGCGCACCAGATCCCAGGCTTTCGGCCGCGTGCCGTCGTTCGCGGCAATCAGCGGCGGCAACTCGCGCGTTCGCCGCACCAGAAACCAGCTGGCAAGGGGCAACATCGCCATCAGAAAAAAAGCCGCTCGGTAACCCCAGAGGCTACCCGGCGTCGGGCCGGCGTGATCAATCAGCAGCCCCGCCGAAAAGGGCCCGACAAAGTTGGAAATGGCCGGGCCAATCGCCAGCCAACTGAACACCTGCCTGAGCTGCAAACCGCCGCCCGCTGCGCGTCCGACATGGCGTTGCAGTGCAATAATGGCCGCGCCCGTCGCGCCGCCAGTGAGCAGTGCGGCAAGGCAAAGCACCGGAAACACTGGAAATGCCACCGCAGCGCCGGCCCCCGTGACGGCGGCAAGCACACTGTAGCTAACAGGGCTCCTGAGTCCATTCCTGTCAGCAAAGCGGCCTGCGGGCAGCGCCAAAAAAACCTGAGTCAAGGCAAAGAGCGCCAGCAGCACACCGACGGCCGCCGGACTGTAACCTTCCCGCAGCGCCAGCAACGGCGCCGCCATGCGGGTGCCGGCCATGCAGGCGTGCAGACAGATTTGCGCCAGAATCAGGCGCGCCAGTTCGCGGGTCATAAAGTGCTCTTCAACCTTAATCCAGTTCTTTGTCCAGGGGAATCAGGCGGGCCGCATCTGCCTCAGGCAAAGCTTCAATATTGCGCAAGGCTTTCCCCATCACGCGGCTACGCTGCTCGGCGCTGCTGAGCGTGTTGAGCACGGTTTCGGTTTGTGATTTGACCTTGGCGAGCACGTCGCCAAACTTGCCAAATTCGGTTTTCACCGCGCCCAGCACCTGCCACACTTCACTGGAACGCTTTTCCAGCGCCAGCGTGCGAAAACCCATCTGCAGCGAATTGAGCATGGCCAGCAGCGTGGTCGGGCCGGCCAGTGTGATACGGTGGTCGCGCTGCAGGCACTCGATCAGGCCGGGGCGGCGCAGCACTTCGGCGTACAAACCCTCGGTCGGCAAAAACAGGATGGCGAAGTCAGTGGTGTAAGGCGGCTCAATGTATTTTTCAGAAATCGACTTGGCTTCAAGACGGATGCGCAGCTCCAGTGCCTTGCCTGCGACTTCGGCGCCCAGTCCGTCGGCGCGTTGCTGTGCATCGAGCAAGCGCTCATAGTCTTCGTTGGGAAATTTCGCATCAATCGGCAGCCACAGCGGCTCGCCCGAGTCGGACCGGCCCGGCAGCTTGATGGCGAAATCCACCGGATTCTTGCCGCCGCGCCGCGTCACGACCTGCGCTGCGTATTGGTCAACGGTAAACACCTGCTCCAGCAAGGCTGCCAGCTGGGCTTCACCAAAAATGCCTCGTGTTTTGACGTTGGTCAGCAAATGCTTGAGGTCGCCCACGCCCTGCGCCAGCGTCTGCATTTCACCCAGGCCCTTGTGGACCTGCTCCAGGCGGTCAGCGACCTGTTTGAAACTCTCGCCCAGACGCGTTTCCAGCGTGTTTTGCAGCTTTTCATCGACCGTGCGGCGCATCTCGTCGAGCTTGGCGGCATTGCTTTGCTGCAGTTGCGCGAGTTGCTTTTCCAGCGTTTCGCGAACTTCGCCCATGCGGCGGGCATTGGATTCGCTGACCGATTGCAGTTGCGTGGTCAGCGTGTCCGACAGGGTTTTCTGCAGCAGTGTGAGTTGCTGCGCAAACGCATCAATCTGCGCGTTTTGCGTGCGGATGGCTTCTGAACTTTGCTGCACCAGCGTTTGCTGAAAGGTCGCAAACGTCGTGTTGAACTCCTGCCGGCCACTGCGTGATGACTCGCTGATCTCGCGGCGCAATTCGCGCTCCAGGCGTTCGGAGCTGCCCTGCACAGCCGCCAGCAACCCGGCCTTGCCCTGCTCTGCCGCCAAAACCCCCGCAGCATCCGAGCGGCGCAAGGCCAGCCACAACAATACCAACCCATTCAAAACGGCCAGCGCCAAGACAAGCCACAGCAAAACATCATTCAAAGCAATTTCTCCCAGGGTGCTATTGTTGTTCAAAAAATCACCATGTCCGGGGAACTGGGAGACAGGCCTGCCAAACTGACAGGAGTGTCGATAAGATGACGTTTTATCCATCCGGTTTCAAAATGCCGCCTCAATCTCCAGCGTCTGATCACAGGCCCGTCTGGCACACGCTATCAGCGTCTGCGGCCTTGCAAACCCTGTCTGTCGACGCCAACACGGGCCTGAGCGGCGAGGAAGTTTCCCGCCGTTTGAAGCTATACGGCCGCAACAGCCTGCCAGCATCCAAGCGACGTGAACCCTTGGCTGCGCTTGGCTCTGCAGTTTCACAACCCGTTGATCTATGTGCTGCTGGTTGCCGGCGCCATCACGATGGATCGTATGCGCGGTGCGGTTTACCATGCGTTGGGACCTGTATTATTGAGTATCCGCGCGCGCAAGCCTGGCGAAGCCCAGTGGGCCGGCCAGCACGATGACCGGCGTGTGTGGAGC
>JAYWDL010000393.1:0-3696 GCA_043779865.1 Polaromonas sp. | reverse complement strand
GCAAGCTGGTGATGATGTTTTCCGGGTTTGGCCGGCGCCCACGCCAGAACAGTTCCAACGGCACTGACCACGGCACGGCCGCACCGCATTTTGTCGCCGGTTGCGGTACGCTGCGCTTCCCGATTGTTTTTCCGCTTGAATTCTTTAACTTTCAGAAAGGTGAATTCCCTTCATGCGTACTACAAAATTAATAGCTGCTTGCGCCCTTGCTGCTTGCGCTACAGTCACTTTTTCCCAGAATTTGCCACGTGAGTCACTGCAAAATGTAGCCCAGCTCTCGGCCAGTGGATCGGTGGAAGTCCAGCAGGATTTGCTGTCAATTTCAATGACCACCACCCGCGACGGCAGCGACGCCGCAGCGGTACAAGCGCAGCTCAAGCAGGCGCTCGATACCGCGCTGGCTCAAGCCAGACAGGCCGCAGTTCCTGGTCAGATGGATATCCGCACCGGCAATTTCAGCCTCTATCCGCGCTATGGCAAAGACGGCAAGATCAACGGCTGGCAAGGCTCGACCGAACTGGTGCTGGAAGGCAAGGATTTCCCGCGTATCACCAGCACGGCCGGTAAGATCCAGAGCCTGACCCTGGGCAATGTCAGCTTTGCCCTGAGCCGTGAGCAGCGCGCCAAAGTCGAGGGCGAGGCCCAGACCCAGGCGATCGAGCGCTTCAAGGCCAAGGCCGTCGAAATTGCCAGAAATTTTGGCTTTGCCAGCTATACCTTGCGCGAAGTGTCCATCAACGCCAATGACCAGGGACCCATTCCGCGCCCGCGCATGATGACCATGAGCGCCAGGTCAGACATGGGCGAGGCCCCCATTCCGGTGGAGGCTGGCAAGAGTACGGTGCTGGTGAATGTTTCCGGATCAGTGCAGATGACGCCGCTGCCCGCCCGTCAATGAAACCCTGGCCTGACGCTGCGAATTCGCCCACCTGCTGAACGCGCGCCTGGTTGACAGACCCGGCGCTTTACAGTGCCTATGCTTTCGGCATGACTGGAACTCAAGAGTTTTCCAACGAAGCAGCGCGCCGTGGGCACGGTACAGCCGGCGGTGATGGAAGCGCTGGTGCAGATGGCCAGGGAGCAGCAACCCGATGTGCTGGTGCTGTCGGGTGACATCACGCAGCGTGCCCGGAATTCCCAATTTTCGCAGGCGCGGGCTTTTTGTGATCGCCTGGCGATTCCTCGAATGCTGTCAATTCCCGGCATCCACGACATTGCCTTGTTCAACCTCTAGCTGCGGCTTTTCACGCCCTATCCACGCAACCTTCGGGCCTTCGGTCCGAAATTGGAAAACAGTGTTTTTACTCCTGTGCTGCATGTCATCGGCGTGAACACCACGCGTCGCTGGCGGCACACAAATGGTGAAGTCTCGGGCGCGCAGATCGAGCGGGTCGTGGCCGGGCTTGGGCGGTCTGATCCGGCGCAGTTGCGAATTGTGGTGGTTCATCAGCCGGTGCATGTTCTTGGCGTCAAAGATGAGCATGACCGCTTGCGCGGCTGGGAGCCGGCGGTTTATGCCTGGGCAAGGGCTGGGGCCGACATTGTGATGGGAGGCCATATCCACCTGCCGTATATTTGCGATCTCTCCAGGCGCCTGGCAGGTACGGCACTTTCGAAGCGGGTGCGGCAGGGCATCCCGAATTCAGTCAAGCTGCTGCGCTATAAAGGCATCGGCCAGCCGGTACCATGCTGGCTGGGGCGGTGGGATTACCAGGCAGGAACCTGTCAATTTGAGCGGGTTCAATCGAGCGCCTTGCCGGCTGATTTCTTGAGGCTCATGAAGTTGCCGTGAAAGGAAGGTCAAGGGGGGGCGTATTTTCACGGATGAATACAGCTTGCGCATGCTCATGACGGTTAGCCCGCCCAGGAATGGCGGCGCTGCAAAAATACAGGGGCGCCTAAAAGCAAAAAAATCTGCAAACCAGGAGCTTGCAGGCTGCAGTCAAAAGCGCCGTCAAGCGCCTGAACTTTTAGAAGCGGTAACGTAGACCCACGGTGGTGGCGCTGATGCGTTCGCGGCCAGCATTCACAAATCTCAGCCTGTGTTCGTCGTACTGCAATACGGCCGACATTTTCGGACTGAATACGTATTCAGCGCCCAGACCATATGACACGCCAAAACCGGTTTCCCTGCCAGAAGAAATGCCTGAGACGGGTGCTGATGACACGTCGGTACGGCCATAAGTCGTACCCAGCTTACCAAGCAGGTTGAACTGCGAACCCAGCGGCGCTTTGCCGACGAGGCTCAGGTTGATGCCTTCTGCCTTGGTATTGCCGCCAGCCCGGGTAATCTTGCCGAAGTTGGTATAACCCAGTTCAAGGCCGAAATTAGGGCTGAAAAAGGTGCCACTGTAAATGTTGTAGACCGTATCGTGCTTGTCCGATGGAAATCCGCCAAAACCACTATTCAATGAATAATCGGACTGACCTATATTCAGGCCAACATAGCCGGCACCAGATCCATAAAGAGCGTAGTCGGTGTTGCTTTGCGCTTGGGCGCCTGCGGCAGCACTCAGAGCCGCTACGGCCAGCACCGTTGCTGAAAAGGTCCGTGTCAATGATGTCATGGTGTTTCCTTCAACGAATGAGTGTGGAAGTATTGCCTCGATAAGGAAGCAGTTTTATGGCGTTTACCCGATTTAGTTTAATGTCTTCCATCAAGTTCAATGTAGGCACAAAAGTAACTTTATGTAGGATAAAAGGAATTCTTGAGCTTAGCCGGGAATGGTGAATAACAGGTCATCAATGACGTAACCGGTTCATTGCCTGAAGCAGCCATGAGTATCTGTTTGATGGGCTGATAAAGTCGGTTCATGCAGCTTATTACCTATCTTCCAGGAAGCAGCGCCCTGGTTCTTGATTCGCCTCACAGCGGAGTGATTTACTCGTCTGATTTTTCATACGCCTGCGAGTTGGCAACCTTGCGCCGCGCTGAAGACACGCATGTTGAAAAGCTGTATGACTTCGCGCCTGAATTGGGCGTGCACTGGATCGAAGCGCATTTTCCACGCAGCTACCTCGATGCCAATCGCAACACCACGGAAATGGATGTATCGCTGTTTGACACAGCGTGGCCTGAGCCGGTGGAAACGGACCCACGGATACTTTCCAAGGTCCGCCTGGGCAAGGGCCTGATCTGGCGCACGACGGATGATGGCGCGCCTGTTTACGCACGCCGCCTGAGCGTGGCCGAGGTGCAGGCGCGCATTGCGAAATGCTGGAAGCCTTACCACGCGGCTGTGGCGCAGGCCATCGATGCGGCGCATCGGCAGCACGGGTACAGCATTCATGTCAATTGCCATTCGATGCCTGCGATTGCGTCGAGCCATGCCACTGATTTTCCGGGCGAAGCGCATGCTGATTTTGTGGTTGGTGACCGCGACGGCACCACGGCTAGCGCAGCCTTGTCCCGCCTGGTTTGCGGGCACTTGAGCGCGCTGGGCTACAACGTGTCGCATAACCATCCGTACAAAGGCGTGGAGCTGGTGCGCCGTTACAGCAACCCGGCAGGGCAGCGGCACAGCATTCAGCTGGAAATCAACCGCAAGCTCTACATGAACGAAGAAACGCTGGCGATCACTTCCGGTTTTGACTCACTCAGAGCGCATCTGCGCTCGCTGGTTGAGCTGCTGCTGGAAACCGATCCACGAACGCTTTGACGTTCTCGGGCCTGCAAGCGTTGCCGGTTATTAGCAG
>JAYWDL010000392.1:0-10385 GCA_043779865.1 Polaromonas sp. | reverse complement strand
AGGGCTTGCTCGCGCTTGACGCCCAGGCACGTGTGATTGCGGCGCAAATTGCTGAACATCTGGAGTGCTGAGATGCTGACACTGGTTTCTTTTGTGGTGACGCTGGGTATCCTGATTTCCGTGCATGAGTACGGCCATTACCGGGTGGCTGTTGCCTGCGGCATCAAGGTGCTGAAGTTTTCGATCGGCTTTGGTAAACCGATTTATACCTGGCGGCTTAAAAACAAGACCACTGAGTTTTCCATTGGCATGCTGCCGCTGGGCGGTTACGTCAAGATGCTGGACGAACGCGAGGCACCGGTTGATCCGGCCGAGCGTCATCTGGCTTTCAACACCCAGCCGTTGAAGTCGCGCGCAGCGGTCGTGGCGGCTGGTCCAGTGGCCAATTTGTTGCTGGCAGTGCTGCTCTACTCGGTAGTCAACTGGAGCGGCCTGCAGGAACCCAAGGCCATCCTGGCCAGTCCGGTAGCAGGTTCCCTCGCTGAGCGGGCCGGCCTGCGCGGCCATGAAACCGTTCAGCAAGCCGCTTTTGAAGGCGATGAACTGGAGACTGTCCGCTCGTTTGAAGACCTTCGCTGGCGCTTGACGCAGGGCGCGCTGGATGGCCATGATCTGCAACTGGTGCTTGGTGATGAATCCACCACTTCTACGCGAACGGTAGTGCTGCCGCTCAGCAAGCTGAGTGCAGCCGAGGCGGATGCCCAGTTGTTCCGGACAATCGGTATTCTCGGACCCTGGACGCAGCCTGTGATTGGCGAGGTGATGGCAGGAAGTGCAGCCCAAAAATCCGGTTTGCGGGCAGGCGATGTTGTCCAGCGCGTCGGCGATACGGCCATTGTCGATGGGCAGCAACTGCGCGAAGCCATCCGCGCTTCTGCGCCAGCCCCGGGCAGCAGCGTCGTCACTGTTGCACCACAGAGTTGGCAAATTCTCCGGAATGACCAGCTTCTGGCGCTGCAGGTAACGCCCGAAATCAGGCAGGAAAATGGAGCCGCAGTAGCCCGCATAGGGGCTTTTGTTGGCGCACCACCCGAATTTTTGACCGTGCGTTATGGGCCTGTTGAGGGTTTATGGAGGGGCGCTGTCCGCACCTGGGAAGTTTCTTTCTTGACACTCAAGATGATGGGCAAAATGGTCATTGGGGAAGCTTCGCTCAAAAATCTGAGCGGACCGCTCACTATTGCAGATTACGCCGGAAAGTCAGCCAGTCTGGGCTGGACGTCTTATCTGGTGTTTCTGGCCCTGGTCAGTGTGAGCCTGGGCGTGCTGAATTTACTGCCGCTGCCGGTTCTGGACGGCGGGCACCTGATGTATTATCTTTGGGAATGGATCACTGGTCGCGGCGTTTCCGACGCCTGGATGGACCGGTTGCAGCGCGGTGGTGTTGCAATCCTTCTGGGCATGATGTGCATTGCCCTTTTCAACGATGTCACCCGGCTTGTGGGCTAACTCCAACCATTTCATGCAAAAGCAATTCAATCGATTTAAAGTTCGTGCGTTCTCCGCCATCGCCGCCGGTTTGTTTTTTGTCAATACCGCCTGGGCGGTTGATCCTTTTACGGTCAGGGATATCCGGGTAGAGGGTCTGCAGCGCGTGGAACCTGGAACGATTTTTGCCTCGCTGCCGTTTCGTGTGGGTGAAACCTATAACGACGACAAAGGCTCGACCGCCATTCGCGCGCTGTTCGGCCTGGGCTTGTTCAAGGACGTCCGGCTTGAAGTCAGCGGCGACGTGCTGGTCGTCATAGTGGAAGAACGTCCGACCGTCGCTAACGTAGACTTTGTCGGAACCAAGGAGTTCGAGAAAGATGTGCTATTGAAGGCACTTCGCGAGGCGGGTGTTGCAGATGGCCAGCCTTTTGACAAGGCGTTGGCTGACAAGGCCGAGCAGGAACTCAAGCGCCAGTACATCAACAAAAGCTTGTATGGCGTTGAGGTCATCACCACAGTAACGCCGATTGAGCGCAATCGTGTGAACCTGACTTTCAGCGTCGTTGAAGGCGATGTAGCCAAAATCAAGGAAATTCACATCACGGGCAACAAGGCGTTCAGTGAATCAACACTGCTTGGCCTGTTTGATCTGAATACCGGCGGATGGTTGAGCTGGTACACGAAATCAGACCGCTACTCTCGCACCAAGCTCAATGCGGATATCGAGAGCCTGCGTTCCTACTACCTGTCGCGCGGTTATCTTGAGTTCAAGATCGATTCAACCCAGGTTGCGATTTCCCCTGACAAGCAGAGCATTGCCATTACGCTGAACGTCACCGAGGGTGAGCGTTTCATCGTCTCTGGAGTCAAGCTTGAAGGTAACTACCTGGGCAAGGAAGAAGAGTTCAAATCCCTTGTAGCCATCAAGCCAGGCGAGCCTTACAACGCCGATGCAGTGGCTGAAACGACCAAGGCGTTTACGGATTATTTCGGTATCTTCGGCTTTGCTTTTGCCAAGGTGGAAGCTGCGCCGGAAATCGACCGGGTCAACAACCGTGTGGCTTTTGTGCTGCAGGCAGAGCCTTCACGCCGCGCTTACGTACGCCGTATCAATGTGTCTGGCAATAATCGCACGCGCGACGAAGTGGTGCGCCGCGAATTTCGCCAGTTTGAATCGTCCTGGTACGACGGTGACAAAATTCGCCTTTCCCGTGACCGTGTGGACCGCCTGGGATTTTTCACCGATGTGAATGTGGAAACGCAGGAAGTGACCGGCACCCAGGACCAGGTTGACGTCACCGTGAATGTGATTGAAAAGCCAACGGGTAATCTGCAACTGGGCGCAGGCTTTTCGAGTGCCGACAGCGTTTCGCTGATGTTTGGCATCAAGCAGGAAAACGTTTTCGGCTCGGGCAATTACCTGGGCATTGAAGTCAATACCAGCAAGTCAAATCGCCAGCTTGTTTTCAGCACGGTGGATCCTTACTTCACGGCCGATGGCATTTCGCGAAGCATTGACGTGTACGACCGGACCTCCCAGCCTTTGTCCGGGCAGGGCGGGGACTACAAATTGAAAACAAGAGGCGCCAGCATCCGGTTTGGCGTGCCCTTTACTGAAAATGACACGGTTTATTTTGGCAGCGGATACGAATCCCTGACCATCGTGCCGGGAACGCTTCTTCCCGTCAGCTATCAGACTTATGCCAATCAATTTGGCTTTACCAGCAATTCCGTTCCCCTGACCGTGGGCTGGTCGCGCGACAACAGGGACAGTGCGCTGGTGCCTACTACCGGACGTTATCAGCGTGTGTACGGTGATTGGGGCATTGCTGGTGATATCAGGTTTGTCCGCGCCAGTTATCAGATCCAGCAATACATTCCGCTTAACAAGCAGTTCACAATCGCCCTGAATGGCGAACTGGGCTGGGGCAAGGGTCTTAATGGCCAGCCTTACCCGCTGTTCAAGAACTATTACTCGGGCGGTCTGGGGTCGGTGCGCGGGTTTCAGCAGGGCTCACTGGGCCCCCGCGACGCATCAGATATTTCAGTTGGTGCTTCCAAGA
This sequence comes from Polaromonas sp., assembly GCA_043779865.1. Lineage (GTDB taxonomy): Bacteria > Pseudomonadota > Gammaproteobacteria > Burkholderiales > Burkholderiaceae_C > Polaromonas. The sequence goes on along the minus strand of JAYWDL010000392.1, from coordinate 6,891 downwards.
AGCTGACGCTGAATGCCGAGCTGGTTGTACCATTTCCAGGCGCGGGAAATGATCGCACGCTGCGGCTTTACGGTTTCGTGGATGCAGGAAATGTATTCACAGACAAATATCGCTTGACCGGTCCGGATGGGCTGAGGGCCTCCACGGGTCTTGGGATCAGCTGGATTTCTCCCGTGGGTCCGCTGCGGATTGCCTATGCACTGCCCCTGCGTAAACAACCCAACGATAAAATCGAACGTTTGCAATTCCAAATTGGTACTTCTTTCTAATGAAAAACTTTTCAATCAAAATTTTCCTGGGTCTTGTCATCGCAGTGGCCGGTTTGTCCGCCAGCGCACAGGAATTCAAGGTCGGCGTGGTCAACCTGGACCGGATTTTTCGCGAGGCCAGTTCAGCCAAGGCTGCCCAGACCAAACTGGAACAGGAATTCAGCAAGCGTGAGAAAGAGCTTACCGACCTGGCGGCCCAGCTCAAAACCCAGTCGGACAAGTTCGAGCGTGAATCGCCCACCCTTGCAGAAAGCCAGCGTACGGTACGCCAGCGGCAACTGGTCGATCAGGACCGCACCTTCCAGACCAAACGTCGTGAATTTCAGGAAGACCTGAGTGCCCGCAAAAACGAAGAACTCCAGCAGGTCATCGAACGTGCCAACAAGGTGGTTAAATCGCTGGCAGAAACCGAAAAGTACGACCTGATCCTGCAGGAATCGGTTTACGTCAATCCCAAGCATGACATCACCGACAAGGTGATCAAGGCACTGAACGCTTCCCGCTGATTGCAGGTGGCCGGCAAGCGCATTGGCGTAGAAATGGCTGGCACCCTGTGACGCTTCGTCTGGCCGATATTGTTCTGTCGCTCGCAGACAAGGCCCAAGCCGAACTGGTGGGAAATCCGGATCTGCTGATCAAGCGGCTGTCCACCCTGGAGGCTGCCGGTCCGCATGATCTGACATTTCTCAGTCATCCCAAATACCTCAGCCAGCTTGCACAGTGTGCAGCGGGCTGTGTCGTGGTAGCGCCTTCTGCCCGTGAGGCAGCCACAAATCGCGGTTCGTGCATTGTGGTGGACGACCCCTATCATTATTTTGCGCTTGTTACGCAGCTCTGGAAACGGCGCCACTTCCCGGCGCCTGCGCCGCAAATCCATCCCAGCGCTTTTATCGACCCTGGCGCCACACTCGCATCTGGTGTTTCCATCGGGGCGTTCGCCTGCATTGCGGCCGGAGCCGTTATTGGAGAGGGCGCGCGCATTGCAGAGCATTGCGTCATCGGGCGCAATGCAGCTATCGGCGCAGGCAGTCGGCTCTCGGCGCGCGTGACGGTCGCTGACGCTTGCCGCATCGGTGAACGTTGCATCATTCATCCGGGTGCGGTCATCGGAGCCGACGGTTTCGGTTTCGCGCAGCACAAGGGTCAGTGGGTCAAGATTGAACAGCTAGGCGCGGTGCGAATAGGCAATGACGTGGAAATTGGGGCCAACACCTGCATTGACAGGGGCGCATTGCAGGACACAGTGCTGGAAGATGGCGTCAAGCTCGATAATCTGGTACAGATTGGCCACAATGTGCGGGTCGGCGAACATAGCGCCATGGCTGGATGCGCGGGCGTTGCGGGCAGCGCGACGATTGGCGCGCATTGCACCGTAGGCGGCGGCGCCATTGTGCTGGGCCATTTGCGCCTGGCTGATGGCGTGCATGTTTCGGCAGCTTCCATCGTAACGCGATCACTTTTAAAACCAGGGCATTACACCGGCCTCTTTCCAATTGACGACAATGTCAGCTGGGAAAAAAACGCTGCAACGCTCAAGCAGCTTCATGCTTTGCGTGACAGGCTTAAACAGGCCGAAAAATCCCTGCTGCAATTGCAGGGCACTTCCGAAAAAAAATCATGATGGACATTCACCAGATTCTCAAGTTATTGCCGCATCGCTATCCTATTTTGCTGGTCGATCGCGTGCTTGAAATCGAGCCCGGTAAAAGCATCAAGGCGCTTAAAAACGTCTCGATCAACGAACCTTTTTTCATGGGCCATTTTCCCAGACATCCTGTCATGCCGGGCGTGCTGATGATAGAAGCCATGGCGCAGGCGGCGGCCTTGCTGTCTTTCTCCACGCTGGGCGTCACGCCTGATGACAAGACCATTTATTACTTTGCCGGCATCGACGGTGCGCGTTTCAAGCGCCCCGTGGGGCCTGGTGACCAGATGATCATGGATGTGGAACTTCTGCGTATGAAATCGGGCATTTTCAAGTTCAAGGGTGTGACGCGCGTCGATGACAAAATTGTCTGCGAGGCCGAACTGATGTGTACCATGCGCACCGTTGCCTGAGCGGATGACGATGACATTGCCAGTCATTCCACCGGGCATCCATGCCACGGCCCTTGTTGATCCTTCCGCGCAGCTCGACAGTTCGGTCAGTGTCGGGCCTTACACCGTCATTGGTCCCCACGTCAGGGTAGGCGCCGGCACCACCATCGGCGCCCACTGCGTGATCGAAGGCCACACCACCATCGGCAGTGACAACCGGATTTTCCAGTTCAATTCGCTGGGCGCGGTTCCACAGGATAAAAAATATGCAGGCGAACCGTGCGAGTTGGTGATGGGCGACCGCAACACGATTCGCGAGTTTTGCTCTTTCAACATTGGCTCGCCGGGTGACCAGGGTGTGACGCGCCTGGGCAATGACAACTGGATCATGGCTTATGTGCATGTGGCGCATGACTGCATGGTGGGCAACAACACGATTTTTGCCAACAACACCACGCTGGGCGGCCATGTGCATATTGATGACTGGGTAATCCTGGGCGGCTTTACCGGGGTGCATCAGTTTGTCAGACTGGGCGCCCACAGTTTCACCGCCATTGCTTCGGTACTGGTGGCTGATTTGCCTCCGTTTGTCATGTGCCAGGGCCAGCCCGCCGTCGCCCGCTCCATGAATTTTGAAGGCCTGCGACGCCGGGGCTTTTCGGCGGACCGCATTTCGGCGGTCAAGGCCATGCACAAGGCGCTTTACCGCGACGGCCTGACGCTGGAGCAGGCCAAGCTTGGCATTGCTGATTTGACTGAAAAATACCCCGAATCCACGCCGGACGTGCAGATGATGCTCTCATTTCTGGAGCAAACCTTGCCGCAGCGCGGCATTGTCCGCTAGGGCAGCGATGTCGGCAGCGCCACTACCTCTGCCGCCCCGGAGAGAGGAGCGGCCTGCCGTTTATTCAAGCGCACCATTGGCGCCCAGCATTGCCATGGTCGCTGGCGAAACTTCTGGTGATTTGCTGGCGGGCTTGCTGCTCGATGGCTTGAGGGCGCGCTGGCCTGCCTTGACGTCTGGCGGCATCGGCGGAAACCAGATGGTGAGTCGGGGTTTTCAAGCCTGGTGGCCCAGCGAAAAACTGGCCGTGCGCGGCTATGTCGAGGTGCTGCGCCACTACCGCGAAATCGCCGGTATCCGTGAGCAGCTCAAAAATCGCCTTTTGAATGACTCTGGACAGCGTCCCGATATCTTCATTGGCGTTGACGCGCCCGATTTCAATCTGGGGCTTGAAGCAGCGCTTAAGGCCAAAGGCATCAAAACGGTGCATTTTGTCTGTCCGTCGATCTGGGCCTGGCGGGCAGACCGCATCGAGACCATCAAGCGCAGCGTGGACCATGTGCTCTGCATTTTTCCGTTTGAGCTCGCGCTGCTGGCTGCGCACGGAATTGGCGCGACCTATGTCGGCCATCCGCTGGCCGCCGTGATCCCGATGCGGCCCGACCGGTCAGCGGCACGGCGCGCGCTGGGCTTGCGCGATGAAGACACTGTCATTGCCATTTTGCCGGGCAGCCGAAAGTCGGAAATCCAGTACCTGGCTTTGCGGTTCTTTCAGGCTGCAGCGATCGTCAAGCGTGCCCAGGCAGCTATCAAATTCATAGTTCCGGCAATTCCTGCGCTGAAACGCCAGATTGAACGCTTGGCCGAAGAAGCCGGCGTCCGGGCGGATGTGCAGATTGTTGCCGGCCAGTCGCACACCGTGCTGGCTGCCTGCGATGTCACCCTGATTGCCAGCGGCACCGCCACCCTGGAGGCTGCCTTGTTCAAGCGGCCGATGGTGATTGCCTACAACATGAACTGGCTGTCGTGGCAGATCATGCGGCGCAAGCAGTTGCAACCCTGGATCGGTCTGCCCAATATTCTTTGCGAAGAATTTGTGGTGCCTGAATTGCTGCAGGATGCGGCCACGCCGCAGGCGCTGGCCGAGGCGCTGCTGCAGTGGATCGATGCAAAATCGTCAGCACCTGACAAAATAGCAGCCGTTCAGCAACGATTCACCCAACTGCACGCCGAGTTGCAGCGAGACACTTCCCGACTGGCCACCGATGCAATTCAGAAAATTCTTGAAACCTGAGCAAGCTGTCTTTTCCTGGGATACGCCTGGACTGATGGCCGGTGTGGACGAGGCCGGGCGCGGGCCGCTGGCCGGGCCGGTGGTCGCTGCGGCCGTCATCCTTGACGAATTCAATCCGATCATGGGCTTGGCTGATTCGAAAAAACTCACAGCCCTGCGGCGTGAAAAGCTTTACGACGAGATCCAGGCCAAGGCCTTGTGCTGCTCGATTGCGCTGGCGACGGTTGAAGAAATTGACAGCCTCAATATTTTGCAGGCCACCCTGCTGGCGATGAAGCGGGCCGTGGAGGGTTTGCGGCTCAAGCCTGCGAAGGTGCTGGTCGATGGCAACCAGTTACCCAAACTGTTGATTCTGGCTGAGGCGATTGTCAAGGGCGATGCACTGGTGCCCGCCATTTCGGCCGCCTCGATTCTGGCCAAGGTTTACCGGGACCGCTGGTGCGGCGACTATCACCTCCAGTACCCGCAATACGGTTTTGCCGGCCACAAGGGTTATGGCACGGCCGAGCACCTGGCCGCCTTGCGCCAGCACGGCGCCTGCCCGCAGCACCGGCGCTCGTTTGCGCCAGTGGCCGGAGTATTGCGGTGAGCAGCGGATTTTCCGTTCCCGTCACACATGTTTCCTCACGCGACAACCCCCTGATCAAGGACCTGCGCCGCCTGTCGCAGGACAGCACGGCTTACCGCAAGCAGGGACGGGTCTGGCTGGAAGGCGACCATTTGTGCCGCGCCGCGCTGGTGCGTGGCTTGACGCCGGCCATGGCGGTATTTTCAGAGTCTTTTTGGCCTCTTGCGCATGCTGAATGGGCACAATATGCTATCAAAAACATAGTAATTTCTGACGCCCTGTTGCCCGATATCAGCGGGCTGGAATCGCCGGCGCGCATGGGTTTTGTGCTGGAATTGCCTGCTACGCCCACACTGCAATTCGATGCGGCCTCGGTCATCCTGGACCGCGTTCAGGATGCCGGCAATGTCGGCTCCATCCTGCGCAGCGCGGCCGCGTTCGGTTTCAGCCAGATCATTGCGCTCAAGGGAACGGCCGCGCTTTGGTCGCCCAAGGTATTGCGTGCCGGCATGGGCGCGCACTTTGCGTTGCGGCTGGTCGAAAGCGTCGAGCCCGATGCACTGGCGGCGCTGACCGTTCCTATCGTGGTCACGAGTTCGCACCACGGCAGTTTTTTGCACCAGCAAAAGTTGCCCATGCCCTGCGCCTGGGCGATGGGCCATGAAGGGCAGGGCGTCAGCGATGAGCTCATGGCGCGGGCCAGACTGAAGGTTCGCATCGACCAGCCGGGCGGCGAGGAATCCCTGAATGTGGCCGCCGCCGCCGCCATCTGCCTGTATGCCAGCGCGCTGATTCGCCAATAAAACTGTAAGCTTTTTAGCTTGTTACAGAGGGTAGAGAGTGGGCGCCTACGGCCGCCGCGCCGGGCCGCCCCAAGCAAGGCCAGCCCCTTGGGGGGCAGAGAGCCACACGCAGTGGGCGAACGTGGGGGCGTTATATAATCAGTGGCTTTTCAGAACACAGCTTCGCCCAAGCGCATACAAAGCCAACCCCATCCACAAAAGCCGCCTGCAAGCGTCTAAAAGAGACGTTTTCTGTGCATGCTTGGGCGAACCGTACACAACCGGAGAACCCAGTGCTTTTGTCTCTACAGGGAACACTTGAAATAACCCCGCCCGCCATTTTGGCGCTCGCAGACGGCACGGTCTTTATTGGCAATTCGATTGGAGCTGCGGGCTCCACGATCGGCGAGGTGGTGTTCAACACCGCCATGACCGGCTACCAGGAAATCCTCACGGATCCTAGCTATTGCCAGCAGATCGTCACCCTCACTTATCCCCATATCGGTAATTACGGCATCAATGCCGAAGACGTTGAAGGCAGCAAGGTCCATGCAGCGGGCCTGATCATCAAGGACCTGCCGCTGATCGCTTCAAACTTTCGCATGTCCATGACCTTGTCAGAGTACCTGGTACGCGAAAATATCGTGGCGATTGCCGGGATTGATACGCGCCAGCTGACGCGTCATCTGCGAATCCACGGCGCTCAAAATGGTTGCATTATGGCGCTGGCACCTGGCGAGGCAACAAGCCAGGCTGCCATCGACAAGGCCCTGGCCACTGCCAAGGAAGCGCCCGGCATGGATGGGCTGGATTTGGCCAAGGTCGTTTCAGTCAAGCAGACTTATGAATGGCGCCAAACCGAGTGGAAACTCGGGTTGGGTTACGGTGTGCAGGTCACGCCCCGGTTCCATGTAGTGGCGTATGACTTTGGCATCAAGAAAAACATCCTGCGCATGGTCGCCGAGCGCGGCGCACGCATCACGGTGGTGCCGGCGCAAACTTCCGCAGCCGACGTGCTCAAGCTCAAGCCCGACGGAATTTTTCTGGCCAACGGCCCGGGTGATCCGCAGGCTTGCGACTACGCCATCGAGGCGGTTCGCGAACTGATCGAAACCGGCATTCCGACCTTCGGCATCTGCCTGGGCCACCAGATCATG
>JAYWDL010000391.1:0-3699 GCA_043779865.1 Polaromonas sp. | reverse complement strand
CCACGTTGCGCATATAGCCTGCGGGCTGCCACAAGGCCTCCATGGGCTGGCTTTGACCGGAGCGGTTCCATGCCCGCACGCGCAGGTCGTGCTTGCCTTTTTCGGGCGTTATGGCGAATGTGAACTCGCGGAAAGAATAGCGCCCCATGTCGGCTCCCAGCTTCGCACCGCGCCAGCTCTGGCCGCCGTCGCTGGAATAGGCAACCTCGCGAATGCCCTGGCCACCATCGAAGGCAATGCCGCGCAGGACGGTCTGCTGACCCGCGCGAAGCCGGCCACCGTCCTGCACTGAGGTGATGAAAGAGCGTACGTTAAAACGACCTATGGGGCGTGTCGCTGCCGGTGCGGTGCCGGGATCGACGCAGGCGCAATCGTTGTCCGGGATCCGGTAGGCCGGTTTCATCCAGAAGCCTTCGAAGGTCTGGTCCACCACCTCGATCTCCGAAAGATGTTTAACCCAGTAGGTGCCGTAGTAGCCGGGTACGATCAGTTTGACCGGATAGCCGTTCAGCAGGGGAATATCGACGCCATTCATCTGATAGGCGATCATCACTTCGCCGTCCATCGCGTGGTTAACATCAATCGACTTGACGAAGTCGCCACCGCCAAACAAGGCTATGTCCAGACCGTTGAAGGTGACCTCGCGGGCAGTGTTTTTGAGCTCGGCGCGCGCCAGCACGTCTTTGAGCGCCACACCCACCCAGCGCGCATTGCCCATGGCCCCGTTGGAGAGCTGGCCGCCGGTGACACGCGGTGAAAAATGGCCCCGGCTGTTGCCCGAACACTGGTTGACAGCCAGGTATTCGATGGGCTTGAACTGCGTGCGCAAATCGGCCAGTGTCAATTCATAAGGCTTGCCAGCTGCATTGCCGCCTATCTTGATGACGTGCTTCTCGGCATCAACGCTCATCGGAATACCGGCGTTGTGGTAGCGCACAAAGAAGGCGTCGTTGGGCGTGATCAGGCCGTCGTTGAAAACCTCGAAGGGTGTTTCCAGCTGCGGCGGGCGCGACGTCAACACGATCAGCGGACGCTTTTCCGGAAAGGCTACCAGGCTGCGTTTGCCATTGATAAAGGGCAGTTCAACACCAGCAGCCTGCGCCAGCGCGCCAGGGCTGAAGGCCGCCGTTGCTAGCGCGCCTGCGCCTCCGGCAAGAAGCCTTCGGCGCAAGGGATTGGTGGTGTGGTTATCAGTCATGCTTGTCTCCTTTTGGTGTCGTTGATGAAAAATTGAAGGTTGCCGTCCTATCGAGACGACTTTGCAGGCAGCGGATGGACAAAAGCGGCTTGGGCCACCGAAAGAGCGGCCTTTTTCTCGGCCACCAGCAACCTCGTGGATCGAAGCGCCACATCCGTTATCTGCGATCAGATAGGTGTGCTCACAGTGTTCTATTCCAGCAAGGACTATCCGGCGGCTTTGCGCAGGGTGGTGGTCAAGGACGAGACGGGCAATCGCATTACGTTTCTGACCAACAACTTCGCCTTGAAGCCAGAACTCATTGCCGACTTGTACCGCCAGCGCTGGAAGGTCGAATTGTTCTTCAAATGGATCAAGCAGCACCTTCGCATCAAGGCATTTCTGGGCACCAGCGAGAACGCCGTGAAGACGCAAATCTGGATTGCGGTGTGCACCTATGTGCTGATCGCCATTGCAAAGAAACGTCCGCATCTTGAGCATCACAGTCTTTACGAAATCCTGCAAATCCTGAGCCTGACCATGTTCGAACAAACTCCAATAAATCAACTACTTACGCCGCCCTCAACGGATTCAGATCCGGGTTTCGAGCCTCAAGCTCGTTCTCCTCTGAAAAACGTTGGGACACTACTTTCAGGTAATAGACGAGGAAATGCGTGGTTTTATTCCATGGAGAAGCTGTTTCAAGGGTTTACCCTAGAAAAGTGAACACCCAGCGGTTGATCAGCGCACCGCCGACCACCAGCCAGACAAAGAGGATCAGCGCCAGCAAGAGAGGCTTGATGCCCGCTTTGCGAATCGACGAGATATGTGTGGCAAGGCCGAGAGCCGCCATGGCCATGGCCAGAAGAATGGTGTCAATCTCAGTCGTCATGGCCACCACACTCGGCGGCAGCAGGTTCAGCGAATTGAACAGCACGACGAGGACGAAGGCAAAGGCGAACCAGGGCACAGCCAGCTTGGCCTTGGCGGGCGTTGGGTGGGATGCGGCTTGCTGGCTTGAAGCGGGTGCGGAGGCAACTCGCGCCGCGCCTTTCGCCTCATCCCGGGCCAGCCAGGCAGACAGCATGATGAGGAAGGGCGCCAGCATCATGACGCGAACCATCTTGGCAATCACAGCGGTGTCTGCCGCATGCGGACCCACTGAACGCGCGGCAGCAACGACCTGCGCCACTTCATGAATGGTGGAGCCTGCATAAATGCCAAAGCCGTCGGCACCACCCGGAATCAGTTGCCATTGCTGGTTCAGTTCAAACAGCAGAGGGTACAAAAAGATGGCGACTGTGCCGAACACCACCACGGTGGCCACGGCGACGGTCACCTGCTCGGCCCGGGCCTTGACCACCGGCTCGGCAGCCATCACGGCGGCGGCGCCGCAAATCGAGCTGCCCGCGCCGATCAGCATGGCGGTCTTGCGGTCCATGCCCAGCCCTCGGATGCCGATAAAGCACGCCAAAACGAAGGTCGAGCCCAGAACCAGGGCGTCGGTGGCCACGCCAGCAAGCCCCACATGGCCGATATCCTGAACCGTCAGGCGCAGGCCATACAGCACCACTCCCAAACGCAGCAGGTTTTGCCTGGAGAAATTCACGCCGGCGCCGCTGGCCGCAGCAAAGCGCGGATAAACGGTATTGCCCACCAGCATGCCCAGCACGATGGCCAGGGTCAGCGCACTGAAACCGTGGTCTTGCAGCCCGCCGATGCGGCCCAGCAGAATGCCGGCCGCTGCCAGCGCGGCACTGACGGCCAGGCCCGGCAGCAGGCGCATCAGTGCGTTCGAGGCCGACTTGACAGGCAGGCCCGCGCGGGTATTTGAAGGATCGGCTGTGGGGGTGTTCATGGGTGTGTCCGGCGATGGGGTGAGGTCAGACTCGAATGTAGGGACAAGTCATCAACCCGTCCAACAGCTTGTTTAAGTAACATATAGCTATTTAATCGCTATATAAATGAAACCGGGGGTTGAACCATGGACGTACTTCGCCTGACGCTGCGACAGTTGCAGATCTTTGTGGCGGTGGCGCGCAGCGGAAGCACCATGGCGGCCAGCGCAGAGATCGCACTCTCGCAGTCGGCCACCAGCTCGGCCGTCAATGAGCTGGAACGCCTGCTGTCGCTGCGTCTGTTTGACCGTGCTGGCAAACGCCTGCTGCTCAATGACAACGGACGCGCGCTGCTGCCCCGCGCGCTCGGTCTGCTCGACGGCGCAGCCACCATCGAGCAAATGTCGCGGGACGGCATCGCCCAGGCCCAGTCGCTGCGTATTGGCGCCAGCACCACCATTGGCAACTACATGCTGCCCCGGCTGCTCGGGCAGTTTCTGGGTGGACGCCAGCAGGACGGGGCGGCGAGTTGGCACTCTAAAGTCATCATTAGCAACACCGAAGCCATCTGCGATGCGGTGGCCCGGTTCGAGCTGGATGTCGGACTGATTGAAGGCCCGTGTCACCAGGCTTCCCTCAGGGTTACCCCCTGGCTGCAGGACGAGCTGCTGGTGGTGGGACGCC
>JAYWDL010000390.1:0-10394 GCA_043779865.1 Polaromonas sp. | reverse complement strand
ATCCGCATCACCTTCGACGAGCACCTGCCGCGCTGGAACTACCGCGCCGCACCACTGGGGGACTGATTCAGGGAAGTTAATGTTTGCCACATCCTTAGCCACATCCTAAGCGCCTCATGACTCGCCGCCTGTGCCTCGCTCTGTTTGCTGCTGCCGCCCTGGCCAGCGGGCGTGGCCGCCGCCGCCGGTTTGCAGGTCTCTCCCGTCACCCTGACCCTGCCGCCGACGCAAAACGCCGACGGCCTGTGGCTCAGCAACACCGGCGACAACGTGGTGAACGCGCAGGTGCGGGTGTACCGCTGGACGCAGGAGGGCGGCGAAGACAAGCTCACGCCCTCGCGCGGCCTGCTGGTCAGCCCGCCAATGCTGCAGCTGCCAGCCGAGGGCCGCCAGCTAATTCGGGCCATCCGGGTCGGCGCGCCGCCCAGCGGCGAAGGTGCGGTGCAAGAGGCGTACCGCGTCATCATTGACGAGCTGCCGGTTGACATGCAGGGCAAGAAAGGGCTGCAGTTCGTGCTGCGCTACTCGGTGCCCATTTTCATCGACCCGGCCGGCGCGCCAGCGAGCGCCGCGCAACTGATGTGGGCGTTGCGCCGCGAGGGCGACAAGGCGGTGCTGGAAGTTGCCAACAGCGGCGCCAGTCACGCACAACTCGCCGAATTAAGTTTTACCGACACCGCCGGCCACCGCACTGTGGTGCATGCCGGACTGCTCGGCTACGTCCTGCCAGGCGCACAGATGCGCTGGACCCTGAAGCCACCCGCAGCGACCTTCACCGCCGGTGGCACCTGGGAAGCAATGATCAATGGCAATACCGCGCAGCAGAACATCCAGACGGTCGATCGCCCTCGCTGAGGGTCTTTTGCTGCACGGTCTGCTGATGTTTGCGGCGCCTGCTGCGGGTACGGCACCGATGCCAGTCGCCCCCGCACCCCACCTGATTGCCGATGCTGGCGACACCCACCTCGCCGGGCTCCGTGGCAGCGATCTTTATCTGGACCTGAGCCTCAACGGCACGTCGCGCGGGCTGGTTCAGCTCGGCCTGCGCGACGGGGATCTGTGGGCCAGCGCTGCCGTCCTGCGTGAGTTGGGCTTTGTGCTGCCGGCCGGTGTTTCCGGTCCGGTGCGCCTGAACAGGCTGCCCGGCATACAGGTGCAGTATGACGCAGGGCGCCAGAGCGTGGCCATCACGGCGCCGCTGGCCTTTCTCAACCTGCCCACCACGGTGATCGGCGCGTCCGGCATTAGAGCGCAAGCGGCCAGCGCCTCGCCCGGCCTGCTGCTTAACTACGACCTGTACGGCACCCAGGGCCGCGGTAACACGTCAAGCCTGAATGCCTTCACCGAATTGCGCGCCTTCAACGGCAGCTCGGTGCTGAGCAATACCGCGCTGACGCAAGCCACGCGTGGCGATGGCAGCAGCGGCTGGCAAGGCCATTCGGCGCGGCTCGACACCACCTGGAGCCGCTCCTTCCCAAACGACCTGCTGACGCTGCGCGTGGGCGACACGCTGACTGCCGCGCTGCCCTGGTCGCGGGCCACCCGCATTGGCGGCATTCAGCTGTCGCGCAATTTCGCACTGCAGCCCTATCGCACCACCGCGCCGCTGCCAGCCTTTCTGGGCTCGGCCACGCTTCCGTCTGACGTGGAGCTGTTTGTCAACGGCATACGCCAGTACAGTGGCCAGGTGCCGGCCGGTCCATTTCAGCTCAACACACTGCCCAACATCAACAGCACCGGCAATGCGCAGGTGGTGCTGACCGACGCCTTGGGCCGCGCCACCACGCTCAATTTTTCGCTTTATAACACGCACCAACTGCTGGCCAAGGGCCTGTCGGACTGGTCAGTGGACCTTGGCGTGGTGCGCAAGAACTACGGCCTGCGCTCCTTCGACTATGGCAGCGACCCGGCCGCCAGCGGCACCTGGCGCTATGGCGTGAGCGACAGCTTCACGCTGGAGACGCATGGCGAGGCAACGCGCGGCCTGGCGACGGCCGGGGTTGGCGGCGCCTGGCAGCTCGGGCCCGTCGGCCTGCTGTCGGGCGCAGTCGCCCGCAGCAGCCACAGCGCAGGCAGCGGCACACAGCTCAACCTGGGCTACAGCTGGCAAAACCAGCGTTTGAACTTCGGCGTGGACAGCACCCGCACGCGTGGCGACTACCTCGACGTGGCTTCGCTCTACGGCAGCGCGCCACCCACCGGCACTGGCCGCGCCCTGGTCGGCTACAGCACCCAGAACCTGGGCAGCTTTGGCCTGAGTTATCTCTATTTGCGCTATGCGGGGCAGGATGCCACGCGTTTTGCCAGCGCCTACTGGCTCAAGTCACTGGGCCGCTCGGCCTCGCTCAACGTCAGCCTGAACCAGAACCTGGACAACCGGCGCGAGCGCAGCGTGTTTGCTGGCTTGAGCTGGACGCTGGACGGCCGCACCAGCCTGAGCACCGGCGTGCAGCGCGACCAGCAGCGCAGCACCTTTTCGGCCGATGCGCAGAGTCCGGCGCCGAGCGAAGGCGGCTTTGGCTGGCGGGCTGGAACCCGCCTGGGCGATAGCCAGAACGGCGGCCAGGCCGAACTCAACTACCTGGGCCGCTACGGCCGCGTGGCCACCGGTGTCAGTGTCTTTGGCGATAGTCGCTACGCCTATGCCAACGCCACCGGCGGGCTGGTGTTCATGGGCGGTCAGCCCTTTGCTTCACGGCGCATAGACGACGCCTTTGCCGTGGTCTCAACCGACGGCGTGGCCGGCGTGCCGGTCAAACTGGAGAACCGGCTGATCGGCACCACCGACAGCAAGGGTATGCTGCTGGTGGTGCCGCTCAACGCCTACCAGAACAACCAGATCGCCATTGACCCGATGCAGCTGCCGGCTGACGTGCGCATCGACCGCGTCAAGACGCTGGCAACGCCAAGTGACCGCGCCGGCACGCTGGTGCGCTTCGGCATTACCCCAGTACGCGCGGCGTCCATTCTGCTGGTGGGCGCCGCCGGTCAGCCGCTGCCGCTGGGCAGCCTGGTGCGCGTCAACGGGCAGGGCGCAGAGCCCTCGCTGGTCGGCTTCGATGGCGTGGTCTACCTGGACACGCTGGAGGCGCAGAACGTGCTGACGGTCGATACCCCTGCTGGCGGCTGCCGCGTGAGTTTTGATTACCGCAAAGACGGCGAAGGCATCCCGGAGATCGGGCCGCTGCGCTGCGTCAAGGAGTCCATACCATGAACCGTTCGCGTCGAGTCAGGCAGGCATTGTTTTTATCGCTGGTCTGCATCCTGGGGTGGGCGCTGTCCATGGGAAGGGCGCATGCCGCCGTGAGTTGCACGGCCACGATGAGCGACGTGGACTTCGGCAGTAGCGTGGATCTCGTCGCTGGCGTGGGCCTTACGGCAAACGGGACGCTGAGTTACACCTGCACCAATGACGCCTCCAGCGCGACCTTTGCCAGTGTCTGCTTCAACGTCGGCGACGGCAACGAGGGCTTGGGTAACTTCAATCCACGTCTGATGAAGAGCGGCAGCAATCCACTGCAATTCCAGCTCTATCAGTCGCCCGGCAGCACTATTTGGGGCTGGAAGGGCAATCCCACGGTGCCATCGCCGTTCACCGCTAATTTGACGATTCCAAAGAGGGTGAGTGGCGTTAACGGGAGTATTTCGGGCTCGACTATCATGCAGGGCCAATTGCTCCTCGGCCAGGGCGCGGCGCCTGCCGGCAGCTATCAGGACTTCTTTTCTGCCGCCGGTGGGCACACCAATATTTCATGGACGAATGGGAGCAGCGCGCCCAGCGGCTGCAGCGGCACTTCGTCGGGCAACTTTCCCTTCACGGTCAAGGCCGTCGTCATCAAGAGCTGCACGGTCACGGCTGGCGCGGCCTCCAACATCCAGCTGGGCGCCGCCAGTGGCGTGGATTCCACGGCGACCAACATTACCGGCAGCAGCTCCATCAGTGTGACCTGCACCGGTGCCACGCCCTACTTTATTGGCCTGGCCCCCTCCAACAACAGCACGACCGGCGCGGGCATCATGGCGGCAATGAACGTCGCGCCCGTCACCGGCAACACCGACACCGTGCCTTACCAGCTCCGCTCCACGACAGGCATGGGGGGCTCGATCTGGGGCAATACTGCTACCGCCACGGCGGTCGGTAACGGCGTGGCTGGCACAGGCACGGGTTTGGCTCAGACGATTCCTGTGTACGCCACAACGCCAAGCGCCAATTTCACGCCTGACAGCTACCAAGACACGGTGACGGTCAACGTGAGGTACTGAAGCGGATCGCATTAAGCCTCGTCTTGTGCGTGCCAGGTCCTGTCGCGCGTCAGGTTTGCCGATCCATCAAGGGCCGGGTTCCTGTTGCGCATAATCCAGCCTTGATAAGTTGTGGCAATGCCCTTATTTCAAGGATGTTCCGTTTTGTCCAAACTTCCCTATCCCAAGATAATTTCATGAGCAAACAAACCCTTTCCTTTCAAGCCGAAGTCGCCCAGCTCCTCAAGCTGGTTACCCATTCGCTGTACTCCAACCCTGAAATTTTCCTGCGCGAGTTGATTTCCAACGCCTCGGACGCCTGCGACAAGCTGCGCTTTGAAGCGCTCAATGACGGCACTCTGTATGAAAACGATAGCGAACTCAAGGTGCGCGTGAGCTTTGACCAGGCCGCCAAAACCTTGAGCATCACCGACAACGGCATCGGCATGTCGCAGCAGGAGGCGATTGACCACCTCGGCACGATCGCCAAGAGCGGAACGCGCGATTTTGTCGCCAAGCTGTCGGGCGACCAGAAAAACGATGCGCAGCTGATTGGCCAGTTCGGCGTCGGCTTTTATTCAGGCTTTATCGTGGCCGACCGCATCACGGTCGAAAGCCGCCGCGCCGGCTTGCCTGCCGCCCAGGGTGTGCGCTGGGCCAGTTCCGGCACCGGCGAGTTCGAGGTCAGCGAGATCGAGCGCGCCGAGCGCGGCACCAGCATCACGCTGCACCTGAAAGACGATGCCGACGAGTACCTGAACGCCTGGAAACTCAAAGGCATCATCAACAAATACTCCGACCATATTTCGCTGCCCATCCTGATGCCCAAGGAAGAGTGGAAAGAGGGCGAAAACGACCAGCCCGGCGCGATGGTCGCCACCGGCGAATGGGAAACCGTCAACCAGGCGGCAGCCCTCTGGACACGGCCCAAAAAAGACATCACCCAGGAACACTACGACGAGTTCTACAAGCAGATCAGCTACGACAGCCAGGCGCCGCTGGCGACCACGCACAACCGGGTCGAAGGTTCAACCGAATACACCCAGCTGCTGTTCATCCCGGCCAAGGCGCCAATGGACATGTTCAACCGCGACAAGGCCGCTGGCGTGAAACTGTACGTCAAGCGCGTCTTCATCATGGACGACGCCCAGGCGCTGCTGCCGAGCTATTTGCGGTTTGTGAAAGGGGTGGTTGATTCGTCCGACTTGCCGCTCAATGTGTCGCGCGAGCTGCTGCAGGAAAGCCGCGCCGTCAAGGCGATTCGTGAAGGCAATACCCGTCGCGTGCTGTCGATGATCGAGGACCTGGCCGCCAACGATGCCGACAAGTTCAAGGCGTTTTACGCCGAATTTGGCGCCGTGCTGAAAGAAGGCCTGGGCGAGGATTTTTCCAACCGCGAACGCCTGGCCAAGCTGCTGCGCTTTGCCAGTTCGACGACCGACACGACCAGCGTGAGCTTTGCCGATTACAAGGCCCGCATGAAGGACGGCCAGGACGCGATTTACTACATCACCGCCGACACGCTGGCTGCCGCCAAGAGCAGCCCGCAGCTGGAGATTTTCCGCAAGAAGGGCATTGAAGTGCTGCTGATGGCCGACCGGGTCGATGAGTGGGCGCTGAACTACCTGCACGACTTTGACGGCACGCCGCTGCAGTCGGTTGCCAAGGGCGCGGTTGATCTGGGCAAGCTGCAGGACGAGGACGAGAAAAAAGCCGCCGAAGAGGCGCAGACCCAGTTCAAGCCCATCCTGGACAAGCTCAAGGAAGTGCTGAAGGACAAGGCATCGGATGTTCGGGCCACGTCGCGGCTGGTCGATTCACCGGCTTGCCTGGTGGTGCAGGACGGCGACATGTCAACGCAGCTGGCCCGCATGCTCAAGCAGGCCGGCCAGAGCGTGCCGGAAGTCAAGCCCATCCTGGAGGTCAATGCCCAGCATCCGCTGGTGAAAAAGCTCGAGGCCAGCAGCGAGTCCGCCAGTTTTGACGACCTGGCCCACATCCTGTTTGACCAGGCCTTGCTGGCCGAAGGAGGTTTGCCGGAAGACCCGGCGGCGTATGTGCGCCGGGTGAACGCGCTGCTGGTGTGAGTTTCGATGCCTCCTGATAACCAAAAGGCCCTTCGGGGCCTTTTTCATGGCTGAAAGTGCCAATGGCGCAGGTCTAGCGTGCTCGGATAGCTATTTAATTAATAGCAACTTAGTGTCTTGCAGGGAGGCGGCGCTGCGGTTTAAGAAAACTGCGCGTCTTGCAAAATGCCAGCCTGCCCGTCGCTGCAGGGCCGGTTTTGGCTACGCTGATACGTCAACAAAGCTTAGGGACCCTCTGCATAACTCCCTGCGGCCTGTCTCGCCAGAGTTATGCAGACGGTCCCTAGGTAAATACATAGCGCAGTCCGATCCAGAAACGCCTTGGCGCGGCTGGAGCGTAGAAGGTTGATTGCCGGACCGGGTAGCCGTCGGTACTCGACCCGCCGAACGGTCGGGCCACAAAATTGCCGCTGGCATCAAAACCCGTGGGTCCAAGCTGGGCGGCGGTGCTGTACTGCGTGTCGAAGACATTGTTGATTTGCGCCATCAACTGCAGCTTTGGCGTCACGCGGTAGTTGGCGCCCAGATTGAAAATTGCATAACCGGCGCTCTGGCCCGGGCCCAGGTAATACTTGCCATCCGGCTGGTGTGCATTGTTCTCGTTGCCACGCGCCAATGCACCTGACACCGCCACCATGCTGCCATTGAGTGTGAAGGCCGACGACACCGCGTAATCGGCAAACAGCTTGAGCATTTGACGCGGAATCAGCGGAATGCGGTCGCCGGGCCGAATGTTGATGGTGCCATCGAGTCCCGGAGCGCCGGCGCTGGCCGTGTCATTGCTGCTGTTGCTGCTGCCATTGACGGTTTCGGGACTCTGAAAAGTCGCATCCAGCCAGGTGTATTGCGCGCCCAGATTGAACTTGCCCAGCTTGCCACTGAGGCCCAGCTCCAGCCCTTGACGGCGGGTTTTGCCGAAATTCTTGAAATAGCCAAAGCCGGCCTGGTTGTCGGCCACAAACAGGATGTCGTCCTTGTTTTCAGCGCTGAACACGCCGGCATTCCATTGCACATTGCCGATTGCCGTGCCGCGCACACCCGCCTCCAGGGTACGAGTGACGACCTGCTTCAGCGGCGGATCGCCAGCCAACGCATTGGGCAATTTGCAAGGCTGGTCCGGATTGGCGCAACCGAGTTCGATGGCGGTCGGCGCGCGGCTGCTTTCACTGTAGCCGGCATAGGTGTTGAACGCCTTGGTCGGGCTGTAGGTCAGGCCGATGGCTGGATTGAAGCGTGAAAAGCGGTGGTCGCCACTGAGCGACGCGCTGTCGCCGTCGGCATGGATCTGGTCGCGATTTTTAATTGAGGTCGTGTTGTAGCGCCCCGACAGCGTCAGGTGCAGCTTGTCCTGGAGTGACAAGGTGTCGCTGGCATAGGCGCTCCAGGTCTGGATACGGCCGGCCAGATCGACCCGCGTGTCATACGGCGCGCCATTTACATTGCCACCGCTCACACCATCGCCAAAAGCATTGACGCCGGTAATGCTGCGGTCCGGATTCAGATAGCCGAGTTGCGAGGACTGCGTAAAGCTGACGCGGCTGGCGTCATAGCCCACGCCGGTCACAAGCTGGTTGCGCTGGCCGGCCAGAAAGCCAAGCCAGGTCAGCTGGC
Organism: Polaromonas sp.; assembly: GCA_043779865.1. GTDB lineage: Bacteria > Pseudomonadota > Gammaproteobacteria > Burkholderiales > Burkholderiaceae_C > Polaromonas. The sequence goes on along the minus strand of JAYWDL010000390.1, from coordinate 2,454 downwards.
CTGACAAGCCATAGTTCTGTTGCGAAGTCCGGGTGCGGTTGAGCAAGCCATTGCATTTCTCGGCCGGTTCATCGTTCTGCAGTGCTTGCGCGATGCAGCTACTAAATGGAAATGCCGTGTTCGATGCATTTTCACCGGGCAGATACACATTCTGGTCCAGCGCCCCATTGTTGATATCGCCATTGAAGGTCGAACTGTTGATGTTGCGGTAATACGCATTGCCGGAGAACAGCAGCTCATCATTGAATCCGTGGCTGGCCGCCAGATTGAGCAGCGTGGAACGGTTCTGCGTGATGTCAGGCCTGGTATACACGCTGGCACGGTCACGCGCCAGCAAACCCTGCTCTTGCAGTCCGTTACCGTTCAACTGATTGTCGGCATGGGCCAGCGTCAGCTTCAGGTCGGTGGCGCCGCTGCGCCAGCCCAGCTTGCCGAACAGCTGGCGCACATCGGAGGGCGAATCATCGCGCCAGCCGCGCTCCTTGAACAGGTTGCCGTTCAGATACCAGCTCAGACCCTTGTCGTTGAAGCCGCCATGCTCGAATTCAGCAGCACGCCGCGCATTGCTGCCGAGCGTCGTCTGCAGCGAAGTTCCCGGATCGCTGCGGCCATCCTTGGTCTGCACCGACAGCGCGCCGCCCAGCGTATTCAGGCCAAACAGCGGGTTCGAACCCGGCATCAGCGTCATTGACGAGATCGCTCCGCGCGGAATCAGGTCCCAGCTCACCACATCGCCAAACGGCTGGTTCATGCGAACGCCATCCATGTACACCGACAAGCCCTGCGGGGTGCCCAGCAGCGGCGACGCGGTATAGCCACGATAGTTAACATCCATCTGGAAGGGGTTGCCCTGCATTTCGTTGACATGCACGCTGCCCAGCCTGCGGTTCATGAAGTCACCCAGTTCCAGCGCTCCACTGCGCTCGATGTCGCGGCTTGTGGCGCTTTGCACCGGTGCGGCAATCTCGTTGCGTGGCTGGCCAACACCAGGCAGCGGCGTGGTGCCGATGACCTCGACGGCGGGAAGTGTTTTTTCCTGTTGCGCCTGGGCATTCAGGCTGAATGCGGACGCCAGTGCCAGCAGGACGGAAGTCCGGGGCCAAGTCAGCAGCCCACGGTGAAAAGTGTGATGCAGCACATCGTCTCCTGTTCTTGGTAAATATAGTTTTATTGCCCTTATAGGCAATATTTGCACCAACTACGCATTTCATAATGCGTTCTTCTGATTTTTTCTCAGTTGGCCATGCTTCAAATCCGACGGGCTGCTAAGCCACTAGCGGCGCGGCCTGCATCGCCTCGGTCTGCTCCACCAGCATGTCAACCTGGCCTTTCCAGTAGTCGCTTGACCCGAACCACGGAAAGTTGATCGGGAAAATCGGGTCGTGCCAGCGCTGCGCCAGCCAGGCGCTGTAGTGAACCAGCCGCAGCGTTCGCAGCGGCTCGATGAGCGCCAGTTCGCGCCGGTCGAATTCGCCAAACTCGTCGTAGCCGTCCACCAGCGCGCCCAGTTGCCGGGTTTGCTGCGCACGCTCGCCTGACAGCAGCATCCACAGGTCCTGCACCGCCGGGCCGCTCCTGGCATCGTCCAGATCGACAAAATGCGGCCCCGCCAGCGGCAAGCCTTCGGGTGTCCACAAGATATTGCCGGGGTGGCAGTCGCCATGCAGGCGCAGCTGCCGGACATGGCCGACGCGGTCGAAAACACCTTGCGCCACCTGCATGGCTTCTTCGAAGGCATTGCGCCAGCGCGATTCCATGTCCAGCGGCACATAAGCACCGGCCAGCAGGATGTCGCGCGAGTCGTAGCCAAAGGTTCGCAGACTCAAGGACGGACGGTGCGTGAAAGGCCTGGCAGCGCCCACGGTGTGGATGCGCGCCAGAAAGCGGCCTATCCACTCCAGCACGTTCAGGTTTTCAAGCTCGGGCCGGCGGCCGCCACGGCTGGGCGAAACGCTAAAGCTGAAGCCGTTGAAATGGTTTAGCGTGGAGCCGTTCAGCGCCAGCGCGCCGACCACCGGAATTTCGGCCGCCATCAGCTCGGCGGCAAATTCGTGCTCTTCAAGAATCTGCGCGTCGCTCCAGCGGTCAGGGCGGTAAAACTTGACCACCACGATGTCTCCCGCCAGATCGGCGCTGCCGACGGGGCTCTCAAGGTGGACCTGATAAACCCGGTTTTCGTAGCTGGAAAGCGCCATCAGGCGGCCGTCGCCCAGCAGGCCGACACTGGCCAGCGCATCAAGCACCACATCGGGGGTCAGGGGTTCATAAGCATGGACGGTGTCGCGTGCCGGAGCGGCCTTGTTGTGATCAGTCATGCTTGATTGTCTGCGCAGAAGGTTCCCCGCAGCGTGGCAGGGTCTGTCCCTGCGTCAGCCCACCTGTGCCGTGGGCCGGGCATACCTGCAGCAGTATTGCAGACCTGAAGTGCGGCCAGGCCATGAATGACCGGCAGAA
>JAYWDL010000389.1:0-10398 GCA_043779865.1 Polaromonas sp. | reverse complement strand
ATCAGCACATTGCCGGGTTTCATGGGTTCAGTCAGATCATCAGTCAGTTATTTTGTCGATCACTCGGGGAAGTTCCATTTGCTATACTTTTAATAGCTTACTACGCCCATAGCATATGCGCAAAGCGTAATTTTTATCAAGAAATCGTAACTACTCAGCTCACCCAGCCAAGCAAGGCTGAATAGGCTGGCCCTTGAAGGTGCTGACGAGGCAGTCCCCCACTGGCCCTCATACCAGGCCTGGCCTGGCGCTCAAGGATCAGTGGCTAACGCGACAGAACCCTGCAAAGCGCTCGGGAAAGGGGAGTTCGGTGTACATCCAGCTGAGATTGGCGGCAAATTGGAGCATGGGATTTCAGCGTTGGGGGTTGAGCCTGGGATCATCAGCGCCGGGCGCGGTTTTGCATTCCCGGAAAATGCGCGCGCTGCAATGCCGGCAAATTTCAGGGTCGAGTTTGCTGAAGATGGTGGAAATGGCGGTGAACTTGTCGGGAAACTGGTGTTCAGGCCCCAGCACGCGGGTAAAGCCGGTTTTGCGCCACATGCGGATCACCTCGGGCCGTGGCCGGTGAAAGTACAGATCACCGCCCATGGCGCGACGTGCCGCCAGTTCGGCCTCCCACAGCTCGGCACCGGCCAGGTCAATAAAATTCATGCTCTTGGCCATGACCAGCAAATGTTTTTGCGGCTGTGGCTGGCTGCGCAGTGCATGCAAAATGTCGGCGACATGCTGGGTGGCGCCAAAGTACACCTCGCCCTCCATGCGCAGCAGCTTGAGCTGCGGGCACTCGGGCAGCACTTGGTGGTGTGGCGGCTCGTCCGGGTCGTCGGGGGTATCGATCACCACAAACTGCCGGTCCAGCCCCCGGCTGTCAAAGCCCATGGTTCGCATGGCGGGCCGCGAGGTGCGGTACAGAAACGACATCAGCGACAAAATCATGCCGAGCAAAATCGCAATTTCCAGCCGGATCGTGACCGTTGCCACCCCGGTCGCCAGCGCAATGCCGAAATCGCTCCGGCTCAAGTCGAACAGCTGGCGCCAGCGCGCAAGGTCGAGCAGCGCCAGCGCGACCAGCACCAGCAACCCCGACAGCGCGGCCATGGGAATCTGCGCCAGCAACTGCGAGCTGACAGCCACCAAAGCCAGTAACAACAGCGCGGAGAACACCGACGCCAGCGGAGTGCGCGCACCGGCTTCCAGATTGGGCATGGAGCGGTTCATGGAGCCGCACGACACATAGCTGGAGAAAAATCCACCGACGATGTTGGACAGGCCCTGGCCCCGGAACTCGCGGTTGGCGTCAATGCGCTGGCCCGAGCGTAGCGCCACCGTTTTGGTAATCGAAATCGCCTGGCCCAGCGCGACGATGGTCAGCGCAAACGCCAGGCCGATCAGGTCGGATGCCTGCGCCCAGCTGATGCGCGGCACTTCAAAGCGCGGCCAGGGCGTGGCGATTTGCCCCACCATGCGCAAAGCCGAAGACGGCATCGCACTGCCGCTCGTCAAAAAGTGGCTCCACAACCAGGCCAGCGCGGTGGCCACGATCAACCCGATGAGCATGTAAGGCCAGCGGCGGCGAAAACGGCGCAGCAGCAGAGCGACGCCCAGGGTGATGCCGGCGACCGCCAGCGCAGCCGGGTTGACCAGGGGGAGTTGCCTGAGCACATGCCCTAGCACGGCGCCAGCACTGTGTTCGGGCGCAGCGGTCAGGCCCAGTAGATCGGGCAGCGCATGCACCGCGATCAGCAGCGCCGCACCCGAGGTAAAGCCAAACAGCACGGCCGGCGAGATGAAATTGGCCAGCACGCCCAGCCGCAGCGCGCCAATCAGCCACTGCAGCACGCCGACCATCACCGTGATGGCCAGCGCCAGCTGGATGTACAACGGGCTGAAGGCAATGGCCAGCGGCGACAGCATGGCAAACAGCGCCAGCGAGTTGGCATTGGTCGGGCCCGACATGACATGCCAGCTGGAGCCAAACAGCGCGGCAATGATGCACGGCACCACGGCGGTGTACAGGCCGTATTCGGGCGGCAGACCGGCCAGCGTGGCAAAGGCAATGCCCTGCGGCAAGACCAGCACCGCGCCCAGCAGCCCGGCCATGGCATCGGCGCGCAGCGTGGCAGGCGAGACCTGCCGCACCCAGGCGCCGAAAACGCGCTCGAACACATGTCCGAGCAGGGTCATGAAGGGGATGGCGGTGTGGGCGTCTGAGGGTTTCATGATGAAGCCATGAGCATACTGTGCAGACTGCCCACCAAGCCACGGTCTGGCGCCAGATTTTCAGGCCAGTCCGAGCCAGCGCAGCAGCAGTCCGGCCAGCGCTGAGGCCACAATCACCGGAATCACGCCCCATTTGAGCCGCCACAAGGCCAGCGCGGCCAGCACCGCCAGCGTCAGCGCCACCCCGTCAGGTTTCTGATTAAATGAGCCTGTAGCGCTTACTGGATAAGCGATAGCAGCTATAAAAAACAGAGCAAGATTGGCAATCACGCCCACTACGGCGGCGGTTACGGCGGCCAGCGGCGCGGTCAGCTTTAGGTTGCCGCGCGTCGATTCGACCCACGGCCCGCCCGCCAGAATGAAAATAAAGGAGGGCAAAAAGGTGAACCAGGTCGCCACGCAGGCAGCCAGCGCCGCGCCCAGAAACAGCGCGTCAGGACCAGCGACCTGCCTGGCCCAGCCGGCCACAAAACCGACAAAGGCCACCACGATGATGAGCGGGCCAGGCGTGGTTTCGCCCAGCGCCAGGCCGTCCATCATTTGCGCCGTGCTGAGCCATTGGTAATGCTCGACCGCCGCCTGATTTACATAAGGCAGCACGGCATAAGCCCCGCCAAAGGTCAGCAGAGCGGCCTTGGTGAAAAACCAGCCGATCTGCGTCAGCGTGCCGTTCCAGCCATAGCTCAAAAACAGCACGGCCATCGGCAGCAGCCAGAGCACCGCGCCCGCCAGCAGCACCACCGCCAGCCGGGACCGTTTGAACAGGGCATGGGAAGGCGTGGGCGTGTCGTCGTCGATCAGGGCCATGTCGCGAACGCTCTGCGCCACCGACGGATGGCCGCCGCCGCGCATCAAGCTACCCGGCGCAACGCGCGTCAGCACGGCTCCCGTCAACATGGCGCCCAGCACGACCAGCGGAAAGGGCAGCTTCAAGGCCCAGATTGCTATGAAACTCATAGCTGCAATCACCCATGGAACGGGCGACAACACCGGATTTCCCAATGATTTGCTGGCAATCCGGTGCAAGGCATGCAGCACAATGGCGGCCACCGCCGGCTTGATGCCATAAAAAATGCCGGCTACCAGCGGCTGCTGGCCAAAGGCCATGTAAATCCAGCTCAGCGCAATCAGCAGCACCAGCGACGGCAGCACGAACAGGCTGCCGGCCACCACGCCGCCCCAGGTCCGGTGCATCAGCCAGCCCAGGTAGGTGGCAAGTTGCTGCGCCTCGGGGCCGGGCAGTACCATGCAAAAGTTGAGCGCATGCAAAAACCGCTTTTCAGACACCCAGCGGCGCTTTTCCACCAGCTCGCGGTGCATGATGGCAATCTGCCCGGCGGGCCCGCCAAAGCTGATAAAGCCCAGTTGCAACCAGAAACGCAAGGCCTCGGCGAAGGAAATGGAGGTGGTTTTTGGGGCGGTGAGTTGGGTCATTGCGCCGCTCCCGTCATGGTCTCGGGCCTCCAGCTGTGAGGCTCGTTTTGCGCGCTGCGGCACCAGGCATACAACGCGTCATAGAGCGGCATGGCAGCCTCCAGCATGGCGTGGTCGTCCTGGCTGTGGACTTGCGACAGGCCCAGCGACAAGGCCAGCAAGCCCGCCGACTGGGGTGCAAGTTCAAGGCGGTCGGTGTCGGCGCCGCGCACGATCCGGGCCAGCGTCGCCAGTGCAGGGTCGGTGATGCCAAACGCGCGCAGCAACGCGTCAAAGCTGCACAGTTCGCCTTCGTGCGACACGGGCGCGCCCGGAATGTCAAAAGCCACGGCCTGAAGGCGACGGGCCTCCTCCAGCACCTGCTGCGTTGGCACATAGAAAAACCCGGCCCGCGGGTCAATGAAGCGGCGAATCAGCCAGGGGCAGGCAACCCGGTCAATTTTGGGTCGCTCACGGGTGATCCAGCGCGAGGCCTGCTCGCCGGTCACTCGCCAATCGGGCCGCTTTAAAACAGTTAGTGGGCGATGCGCGCGCCACTGCCTGATGTCCTCGGCCCTGTCCACGCCGTCTTCGCCGCCTTCGATGCCGCCTGCCAACGCACTGGCATTCCAGCCCGCCGCGCGCAGTGTCGCCACGGCTTCGGCACTGGCGTTGTGGCCATGAACGCAATACACAACGACCTCGCATAGCGGCTGCAAAGCGGCGAAAGCCGCCACGTTTTCAGGCGCGCAACGCTGGCCGGTCGCCAGCAGGTGCCGGCTTGTCTGAAATTGCTCTTCGCGCCGCACGTCAAGCAGCAGCGGCGAATCAGCGCGGCCCATGCGGGCAGCGAGTTCTTGCGGGGAAGTAAAAGAGGGAGGAACAGAAATGAAAAGGGTGTCCACGAAATGCTCCAGAGAGTTGCCAGCGCTTGGACGGGACACCGTCTATCTGTAAAGAGTCGGGAGGCCGAAATCCCGATAACTAAATCTTAGCACCGGAACGTCCCGCCCCATACACTGCCCGCGGCTTTTTACTTCAGGCCCGCTGCAATTTGAACACCGCGCGGCTGGCGCGCGCATTGGGCCAGAAGCGGATTTCCTGGCCGTCCTGCAGGCCGAACGAATCAAGCACCTGCAACTGGTTTTGACTGGCCAGCGCGGCAAAATCCCGTAGCGTTCCGACGCGAATATTGGGCGTGTCATACCACTGGTAAGGCAGCACCCGGGTCACCGGCATGCGGCCACGCAGCACCGCCAGGCGGTTCGGCCAGTGGGCAAAGTTGGGGAAAGCCACAATGCCGATGCGGCCCACGCGGGCGGTCTCAACCAGCATGACTTCGGTGTTGCGCAGGTGCTGCAGCGTATCGATCTGCAGCACCACGTCAAACGAGCTGTCGCCGAACAGCGCCAGGCCTTCTTCCAGGTTGAACTGGATCACGTTGACGCCACGCGCCACGCAGGCCTGTACGTTGGCATCGTCAATCTCGACGCCGTAGCCCGAACAGCCGCGCTTGGCGATCAGGTAGTCCAGCAGCTCGCCGGTGCCGCAGCCCAGATCGAGCACGCGCGAGCCGTGCGGCACCAGCCGGGCAATCGACAGCAAATCTGGTGATGGCTGCTCATTCAATTGGGGATGTCCGTTCATACCGCCACCTTGCTCTGAAAATAGGAGCGCACCACGCCCATGTAGCGCGCGTCATCGAGCAAAAAGGCATCATGGCCATGCGGCGCGTCGATTTCGGCGTAACTCACGTCGCGCTGGTTGTCGAGCAGCGCCTTGACGATTTCGCGGCTGCGCGCCGGCGCAAAGCGCCAGTCGGTGGTAAAGCTGACCAGCAGGAATTTGGCCGTTGCCGTGGCCAGGGCGCGGCTTAGGTCACCGCCGAAGTCACCGGCGGGGTCAAAATAATCGAGCGCGCGGGTAATCAGCAGGTAGGTGTTGGCGTCAAAGTATTCGGCGAATTTGTCGCCCTGATAGCGCAGGTAGCTTTCAATCTGGAACTCGACGTCCTGGGTTGAAAACTTGATTTCCGCACCGTCGCGCAGCTGGCGGCCAAACTTTTCGTTCATCACGTCGTCGCTCAGATAGGTGATGTGGCCAATCATGCGAGCGATGCGCAGGCCGCGCTTGGGCAGCACGCCATGGCGGTAAAAATGCCCGCCGTGAAAGTCCGGGTCGGTCACGATGGCGCGGCGCGCGACTTCGTTGAAGGCAATGTTTTCCGCTGTCAGGTTGGGCGCGCTGGCCACCACCACGGCGTGGCGCACGCGATCGGGGTATTGCAGCGTCCAGGCCAGCGCCTGCATGCCGCCCAGGCTGCCGCCCATCACGGCCGCCAGCGTCTGGATGCCCAGCGCATCGAGCAAGCGAGCCTGGGCGCTGACCCAGTCCTGCACCGTGACGACTGGAAAATCAGCGCCGTAAATTTCACCCGTGTCCGGATTGCGCTGCATCGGCCCGGTGGAGCCGAAGCACGAACCCAAATTGTTCACGCCAATGACAAAAAACCGGTTCGTATCGACCGGCTTGCCGGGGCCGATCATGGTGTCCCACCAGCCTTCGGATTTGTCATTGACGCGGCCGGCCTTGTCCAGATAAACGCCCGCCACATGGTGCGACGCATTCAGCGCATGGCAAATCAGCACCGCATTGGATTTGTCGGCATTGAGCTGGCCGTAGGTTTCATAGCTCAGGTCGTAGGCGCGAATCGAAGCACCGCTGCGCAAAGGCAGGACCTCGGCAAAGTGCATGGACTCTGGCGTGGCGACAAGAACTGAAGCAGCAGACACGATAGGAAGACCCCGTCAATGAAGGAACAGGAAACCGAAGCACCCAAAAGAAAACCCGGCGTCGCTAAAAGCGAGTCCGGGTTCATGGCGCGTCGTCTTTAGCAGTACTTTTTAAGCGCCCGCAAGCTGGGTTAAATCGGCGCTGGACAAGTATAGCAATCTATACCAGCAGTCCCAGCCCGGCAAAGAGGAGGGCCGACACGATATGCACCCCGCGCAGCGGCACCAGGCGCGTGATGCGTGATGCGTGACGCGTGACGCGTTCACCCAGCCACACCACCGGCGCATTGGCCAGCATCATGCCGAACGTGGTCCCGGCTACCACACCCACATAAGAATCGAAGCAAGCCGCCAGCATCACCGTGGCAATCTGGGTTTTGTCGCCCATTTCAGCCAGGAAAAACGCCAGCACCGTGGTGCCGAACACGCCAAAGCGTCGAGCACCTGAGGTTTCACCGTCAGCGAGCCTGTCAGGAATCAGCATCCATGTCGCCATGGCGATAAAGGAAGCTCCCAAAATACAGCGCAGGACTTGCGGGCTGATCAGCGTGGCGATCCAGGCGCCCAAGGCGCCAGCCAAAGCATGATTGGCCAGGGTGGCGACAAGCATGCCGAGGACGATGGGCCATGTTGGCCCTGTTGCAAGGCCAGACAAGTCTGTTGACGCAAACCCCTCTCAATGAAGAAGGGCGACTACTCCCCAATGACTGCGTGCATCGTAGGGCTACTCATCCTGGTGAACTCCGCAGTGTGCTGGAACCAGACGGTTTTGCATGTTGGGGTAAATTTCGGCGCGTTTCTTGCTTTATTTTGGTGCAATTTTCAGCCTTGGTCAAAAAATGCACCAAGATATTACATTTCCTTCAAGAAAGAGCGTTATGGAAGCACTAAAACAGGGATCAGATGCCTTGTTCATTCTGTTGGGCGGCATCATGGTGCTCGCCATGCATGCTGGTTTTGCTTTTCTGGAACTGGGCACGGTCCGGCAAAAGAATCAGGTCAATGCACTGGTCAAAATTCTGGTCGATTTCTCGGTTTCAACCGTGGCCTATTTTGCCGTGGGCTACGGCGTGGCTTATGGCACGCATTTTTTTGTCGGAGCCGAAGAGCTGGCTGCCAAAAACGGCTACGAGCTTGTCAGATTTTTCTTTTTACTGACCTTTGCTGCCGCCATTCCGGCGATCATTTCGGGCGGCATTGCCGAGCGTGCGCGCTTTTATCCCCAATTGATAGCGACTGCAGTCATCGTTGGATTCGTTTATCCATTTTTTGAAGGCATCGCATGGAATCACCATTTTGGTGTGCAGGCCTGGATCGAGTCTGTCACCGGCGCCGAATTTCATGACTTTGCCGGCTCCATCGTGGTGCATGCGATGGGTGGCTGGCTGGCGCTGCCGGCGGTGATTTTGCTCGGGGCCCGCAGCAACCGCTACCGCAAGGATGGCGCGGTATCGGCTCATCCGCCTTCAAATATTCCTTTTCTGGCGCTGGGCGCCTGGATTCTGATCGTTGGCTGGTTCGGCTTTAACGTGATGAGTGCGCAGACGCTTGACAAGATTTCGGGTCTGGTGGCCGTTAATTCCCTGATGGCGATGGTGGGAGGCACGCTGGTCGCGCTGGTTTTTGGCAAAAACGACCCCGGCTTTGTACACAACGGGCCGCTGGCCGGACTGGTGGCTGTCTGCGCGGGCTCGGACGTCATGCATCCGCTGGGCGCACTGGTGGTCGGCGGCGTGGCTGGCGGGGTGTTTGTGATGATGTTCACGCTGACGCAGAACAAATGGAAGATCGACGATGTGCTCGGTGTCTGGCCGCTGCATGGGCTGTGCGGTCTCTGGGGCGGCATTGCGGCCGGCATTTTTGGCAGCAAAGCACTGGGTGGCCTGGGTGGCGTGAATTTGGGTGCGCAATTAATAGGCAGCGCCATGGGCGTGGCTTGGGCGCTGCTGGCGGGCTTTGTCATCTACGGCGTCCTGAAGGCCACCATGGGGCTGCGCCTGAGCCAGGAAGAGGAGTTTGAAGGCGCAGACCGGTCGATTCACCGCATCGGCGCGACGCCCGAGCGTGAAGTGAACTGGTAAGGGCAAGCAGCTTGCTACTGAATCAATAGCTGGTTGCGCTTGTAGAGTAAGGGCTGATCGCTGTTTTACCTGCAAACCGAACGCCTTGCGACATAACCGCCACAAGTTTGGAACACGCCACTAAACTGTTGCCATGACGCCCTTCGAAGAACAATTGGTTGAACACCGCGTTTACCTCATTCGTTTCGCGCGTCTGCAACTGCGCAACAACGATTGGGCTGAAGATGCGGTGTCCGAAACCTTGCTGGCTGCGTTGTCAAAACCCCAATCGTTTGGCAACCGCTCGCAGCTCAAAACCTGGCTGGTCGGCATTCTCAAACACAAGGTCATTGACCTGATTCGCAGTAACGCCCGGCTGGTGGCCGCACCCGATATTTCTTCTGACGACGAAGGCAATGAACTTGATCGACTGTCGTTCAATGCAGATGGCCACTTTGCGGAAATGCCCAACGATTGGGGTAGTCCAGACAAAACCTTGCAGCAGGCACAATTCTTTCAGGTGCTTGATGCCTGCATGGAACGCCTGCCGCCTGCCTTGGGCCGACTGTTCCTGATGCGGGAATGGCTGGAACTTTCTTCACAGGAAATCTGTAAGGAATTGTCCCTGACGCCGACCAATCTTTATGTCCAGTTGCACCGCGCCCGCCTGCGGCTGCAGGAATGCCTGAACCTTCACTGGTTTGGCAAGCACAGCGCCTGACCCTTTTTTACTTCCGGCATGAAACCGAAAATAACCCTGCTGCGACGCACCTGCCGACAAGCTGCGGTATTGCTGATTGCCCGCGAAGACCGCGCGCTCAGTCTGCCGGATCATGTAGCGCTCAAACTGCATTTACTGGCTTGTGAAGCCTGCCCCAAATTTGAAAATCAGGTGCTGACCCTGCGGGCAGCCCTGAGCCGTTGGCGCAACTACACAGCCAATGCAGACGAAGCCGGCACACCAGGCTCACCCGGCGACTTGCTCAACAAATGAATTAATGCACTTATTGTGCTTCTCGGGCAGTTTTCAGGCTGCCCTGACAGACGTGACAGCAGGAATATTTGAAACTTTTGTAACAGTTCATATGTAGCGCGGCGCGATTTTCAAGCAGCGCATGAGCCTTTTGCGTTCGTGGTTTTTTGAGCGTATGGAGGCTCTTTGAAACGGAAAATATGGCTGAATTGCTGGTTGATCCCAAGCCAGTCCAGACAACAGTGGTAACAATAGTTTGTTGTCTTTTAGAGAACTGACGCATAATATGCGGGTGTGAATAAAAATATTCACACACGTTAGGTGATCGGTCAGTTTCGTGCGCTACAGCGGTACGTATAAGATTTGTTGTGCTTTCGGGACCCCATCGCTTTTGTTTTTGTGTTTTAGAGGAGTCCCTTCATGGGCAACAAACTATACGTCGGCAACCTGCCTTACTCAGTGCGGGACGAAGATCTGCAACAATCTTTCGGTCAATTCGGCGCTGTCACCAGCGCTAAAGTCATGATGGAACGCGACACCGGTCGCTCCAAAGGCTTTGGCTTTGTCGAAATGGCAAGCGATGCAGAAGCGCAGGCTGCTATTAACGGCATGAACGGCCAGCCGTTGGGCGGCCGTAGTGTTGTCGTGAATGAAGCTCGTCCGATGGAGGCACGTCCTCCACGTACCGGCGGCTTTGGTGGCGGCGGCGGTGGGTATGGCGGTGGTGCTGGCGGCGGTGGCGGTTCTGGCGGCGGCGGCGGTGGTTACGGCGGCGGCGGTGGACGTTCGTCCGGCGGCGGCAGCGACGGAGGTTTCCGCAGCCCGTACGGCGGCGGCGGTGCTGGCGGCGGACGCTCCGGTGGCGGCGGCGGTGGTGGTGGTGGACGCGGCGGCTACTAAGCCCCAAGCCCTTTCCCGGCATCTGATCCAACGATCA